>NC_014393.1:4024052-4333594 GCF_000145275.1 Clostridium cellulovorans 743B | reverse complement strand
GTTATTATGATTCAAAACTTCATCAGACTTACATTAGAAGAAATGTTAATGATAAGGTGGCACATGGGCAACTCAGAACCTTCTGAATTGCAGATGCAAATGAACCAAGCCATGGATATGTATAAAAGCGTAATTGCATTACATACAGCAGATTTAGAAGCTAGTAGGTTCTTAGAGGACACAATAGATAGAACGGTTGTTTATAGACACAAATAAGATTAAGGAGTGGTTATTATGAATAAGGCGGTACTTATAGGAAGACTTGTAAGAGATCCAGAACTAAAATTTGCACAAGGTACAGGGACAGCAGTTGCTAACTTTACTATAGCGGTTGATAGAAGGTTTTCCAGTAAAGATGGACAGAAAGAAACAGATTTCATTCCAATAGTTGTTTTTGGCAAGATTGCTGAGACTGTAGCCAACTACACAACTAAAGGCAAGCTAATAGGAGTTAGTGGAAGAATACAAACAAGAACTTATGATGCACAAGATGGAGGCAAGAGATATGTTACAGAAGTTGTTTCTGATGAAGTTCAATTCCTTGAGTGGGGAAATGGCAATCAGCAAAGTAACAATCAAAGTCAAAGTAGTAATCAAGGTTTTGGTGGTGGTTTTGATGATAATTTTACAAGTCCTTGTGATGATTCGGACGATTCTATACCATTTTAAGGTGGTGAAACATGGGTTATACACATGGAATTAGATGGACTAAAGAGAAGATTTATGATGAAGTTAGAAAAGTTATGAAAGCATTAGACATTAATAGGATGCCTAGTGATAAGGAGTGTACTTTAGCAACTAAAAGCCATGGTTTAGGTATTGCGATTTCAAGAAACGGTGGCTTTAAGGGGATAGCTGAAGAAATGAATTTGAAACAAAGTGACTCTGAAAGTAAAACTGGTTTTGATGCTGAAATGATGATTAAAGAATTACTTGAAAACAAGGGATATAGAGTTGAGAAAATGTCAGCAAGACACCCTTATGATTTATTAGTGAATGACAATATCAAGATAGATGTAAAAGCAGCTAATAAGTATACTCATCAAAACCAGTGGTCATGCTATTCATTTAACTTAGAAAAAAGTAATCCTACATGCGATATTTATGTGATAGTTTGCATTGATGAAAACAAAATACTTATTATACCCAGTAAATTCTTAAAACAAACACAACTAAGTATCGGAGATCACAAAAGTAAATACAATATATATCAAGACAGATGGGATTACATAGAACAGTACGACAAGTTTTATAAACAAATAGTTGTTTGAGGTGGAATATGACTATAGGATTAATTGATGTAGATTCCAAGATACCTAACTTAGCACTCATGAAGATATCAAGTTTTTACAAGTTACAAGGTGAAAAAGTTGAATTTGTTCAGCCTAATACAGAATATGAAAAGATTTTCGCTAGTGCTATTTTTACTAGATCTAAATATAAGTGCGAAGAACTTATACAAAAGTATGGAGATAAAATTGAAATTGGTGGTACTGGTTGGGACATCAATAAAGTGTTGCCAGGAAAAATTGAATACAGTAAGCCAGATTATGATTTATATAGTGCTGAAGAAATTGCATCACGCATGAGGGGAATAATGACAAAAGAACGCAAACTGCAAAAGGCTACAGAGATAGTCAATGCGGGGATGGGATTTACTTCTCGAGGATGCATCCGGGAATGCGGTTTTTGTTTCGTTCCTAAGAAAGAAGGAAAGTTTCATAATGTAGCAGAGATTAAAGATATAATTAATCCTCGTTCAAACATAATAATCCTCCATGATAACAATATTACTGCAGATCCTAATTGTATAGATAAATTAGTAGAGATTAAGGAACGAGGGTTAATAGTTGATATTAATCAAGGATGCGACATAAGGCTTATGAACGATGATATAGCACAAGCCATGGGACAAGTTAAACATCTAAGGTCATTGCACTATACATGGGACTTGATGGCCTTTGAAGATAAGGTTATAGAGGGCATAAAAACCCTAAGCAAATTCATAAAACCGTACAGACATATGTGCTTCACGTTGGTTGGCTATAACACAACTTTTGAAGAAGATATGTATAGATTTAGAAAGCTTAGAGAGTTAAAAGTAGACCCATTTGTAATGATCTACAACCAAAAGAAAGACATTAGGTTAAAACATTTTGCAAGATGGGTTAATTCAAGAATATACAAGAGCTGCACTTGGGAAGAGTATGAGCCTTGGAAGAAAGCACAATTAGAATACCTCCAAGTTAATATGATTTAGGAACAAGGTAAATTAAGTGATAGAAACATTCGCTATATCTATTTATCTTTATATTTAGATATAGCGATAATAAGGAGAAAAACATGTTAAAGTTACAGATTATTGATTCAGAAGATAAAAATGTTTCAGTTTGTGAAGTTGAAACTAAAGGTACAAAGATTAAAGTAATTGCTGAACTATGCATTGGTATAGATGAAACTTTTAATCAACTTAAAAGTGAAGATGTAAGCAAAGAGAGATTACTGGAAATAGTGACTTCTAGCCTAATAAAAAAGTGGGAGGGTGAAAAGAGTGAGACACAAACTTAAAACCTATGTAGCTGAAGGCGAAGGTGCTAAAGCCAAAATCGAAGCTATTAGTATAAAGAAAGCAGCTCGAAAAGAATTTGATATTTATCTTGATTATGATTTTCTTTATGAAAAGATTTATAGAGACAAAAGCGAAAAGACAAGCTACAAACACAATAATAAGTCGTACAAGGGTTATAAAAAGCCTGTAAGGGTAAATACTCTACCACAACAACAATCATTTCTAAACAAGCTTATAGGCAAAATAAAGAGGTGGCTAAAATGTGCTTAGGAGGTGTGATTTATGAAAGACTATCTTAACACAGATGAACGTAACCAGGTTATATCAAGTATTCTTCTAAGGGCAAACTTGGAGTTATTATCTAAAAGCAACTTTTTAAATAAAACAGAAAAAGCAGATATTAAGAGGGCAATGACCTATATAAATAAAACCACAGAATCTATTAAGGGCAGACTTAACCCAAAAGCTAAAGAAGTTTTAGAAAAAGATAAACTACGCTCTAGGGTGTTCTTAGATAATGTAAGAGCAATGGAAGAACTTATGAAGAAAAGAGAATCAGATTATAACAAGACTTATGAAGAAAACAGAGATTACTACTATCTAGTTGAACTTATATTGCACTATACGTGTAACAAGTGCCAAAAAAAGTGTACTGAATGTGAGATTTACAGCGAGTTTGAGGATAAATGCATTCCAGAGATAACAGGATTCAATGACTACGGACATTGTAAATATGCTTACGATAGGGATTTAAGTAAAGGAGATAAGTAAAGTATGAGTAAAAAAATGAAAGTTTACATAGCTGGAAAGATAACAGGATTACCTGATTATAAAGAAAATTTTGCAGAAGTTGAAGAAAAACTAATCAAAGAAGGTCACTTAGTGATGAATCCGGCAATACTTCCAGAAGGGTTTCCATGGGAGGCATACATGCCTATCTGCTACGCAATGATAGACGCTTGTGATACTGTGTGCATGCTTGGTAACTGGATAGACAGTAAAGGGGCGAGAATGGAATATGTATACGCTAAAAAGCAAGGTAAAGTATTGATGTTTGAGGTGGAGGATACAAATGAAATTACTGATGTACATATTGAAGAAAAATGACAGAGAAGGAATAGATAACGAAACTTTAGGTGCAGCAGGCATAATATCAAAACTTGAAGAGGAATTTAGGGAAGTAGTTATAGCAATCCTAAATTATTCTGAAGATAGAAACTTAAGAAACCTTAAAGAGATTATTAGAGAAACTTTTGACTTGATACAAATATGCATTTTAATCCTTTGGAGATGCCACAAAGAGGCTAAAGAGTTTGAAGAACCTAATTTAGTACAACAAATAAACCTAGAACACAAGGATAAGCTTATTACAGAGCGAGCTTGGACACCTTTGACTGGAATAGAAATTAACGTAAAGGAGTAATTAGATGTATTATTTTAAATTTTCTGATACGGAAATTAAAAAACTTTTAAGTGAAAACTTAGTAATTGTTTGCGATACAAATGAGCAAGAAAACTCTCATATTCTTAGCTATTTTACTAAAAAGAAAGTTAAGTATAAAAAAGCTAAGATTCCAGAAGGAGACTACACAGCAATAATCACAGCAAGGCCAGAAATGGGTATATATAGAGACTTGAACTTTCCTGTAGCAGTTGAAAGGAAAGCCCACATCAATGAATTTATAGGCAACCTCATGGAAGAAACTGATTCAAGGGATGATATTCGATTAATTAGAGAGTTTCAAAGAGCTAAAGTAAAAGGAATTAAAATGTTTCTAATGATAGAAGAAAAAAACGGACTTGAAAACATAAAGAAAGGAAATTACAGGAGTAAATTTAGTGTAAAGGCCGTACTAGGAAGGTTATCAAGTATTCAAGATCTGTACTTATCAGATACTATATTTGTTCCACAAGAAGAAGCAGGGTTTGAAATCTTCAGAAAGCTCTACTACGGAGTTAGGAACTACTTAAAAGAGCTTAATCCGGAAATAGCAGAGTTCGACTATGGAATCGAAGAAGATACGGAAGGTATATTATAGTAAAAACACTTAAGGAAGGTGAAGAATTGGATATACAAGATATAGATCTAAAGGACTTAATAGAAAAAGAGACAGGGGAGAGATTTAACAGAGAGGGGTTTACTAAATGCCCCTTCCATAAAGAGAAAACACCTTCTTTGAGTGTTAAATTCTTTCCAGATAAGAATAAACAGAAGTTCAAATGTTGGGGTTGTGAGGAGCAAGGTGATGCCATTGATTTTATCACAAAACTTAAAAACCTTGGCTACAAAGAAGCTAGAGAATATTTAGGCATGGAAAACATAAAGACAGAAAAAGAGCTCCAGGAGGATAATATTAAGAAGTATATTGATGGACAGTTAAAAGGATTCAAAAAAGGTTTTAAGCTTTTAGGAATTTTCCCTTTCGTAGATAAGGACAATAAAGTCCTTTACTACAAGGCTAAATTCTTGAAGCCAGATGGCACAAAGGAAACACCTTATTATCACATAGATAGTTCTGGCAATGTCGTAAATAAGCGTGGCGAATCCGGAGAAGTTCCATATAATCTCCACAATACTCTTACAGGCATTAAGCAACAAAAGATAATAATATTCGTCGAAGGCGAAAAGGATGCAAATACTATCAATTCTATACTTAGAAAAGATGGTTATGAAACAACTTCCGTAAAGGGGCTTAAAGACTTTGAATTACTTAAAGATGGAATGAATTATGTTATTTATGTTATTGGTGATACTGGCGCAGCAGGAGAAAAATATAAATGGTTTGTTCATAAGAATTTATTTGAAGTTGCTTCAGAGTTTAGATTTATAAATTTACCTGGTATAAAGTCACTTGGAGACAATAAGGATGTAACTGATTGGTTGGAAAGTGGACATACTAAACAGGATTTACTGGAGGCATTCGAAAGAAGTCTAGACCTAAAAAGCAAGGATGAATTTCAACAGAATCAAGGTGGAATATATAAATATATCTACAATGAGAAAAAAGATATCTACATACGAACATATATAACTGATTTTAGACTCCTAGAAGCAAAGAGAATAAGTTACGTAGATGATGAGATTGAATACATAAAACTAACTATGAAAACTTCTAGAGGAGAAATAGTTGAAAGAGTTGGTTCAGTTGATGTTTTTAATGATATAAGGGTTTTCAAGAAGAGCCTAAATGCTATGGATTTAACATTTAAAAGCACAGATATAAAAGATCTAACAGAGTTAAAAAGTTGGATAAATAAATACTGGGCAACAGAAGCAGAAGAAGTCTATCAAGGGACACAATTTATTAAGAAAGACGATAAGTTAGTTTTAATAACTAAAGATGGGGCCATAGAGCAAAACGGAATTAATGAAACTTTAAAGGCTGAAAGTACCAATGTTGATATCGCTTGTAAGGAATTAATAACTAAGGCTGAGTTAACTCAACTTAAGAGGTACATATTCAAGTTTGCAACTCCAGATAAGACTATTCCTATCATAGGTACAATACTTCATAATCTAGCAGTTATTCAGTGCAAAGAGGTAAAAGAAAGACTTCATCATTTATTGTTAGTAGGTGAAAGTGGCTCTGGTAAATCAGCTATTATGACAAATGTTATAGCAGCAATATTAAACTATCCAACACAAGATATAAAATCTATTGGATTAATTACACCGTTCGCACTCACAAAAGAACTCTCTACAGGCAACTATCCAAGCTTATTTGAAGAGTTTAAGCCTAGCATGATGGGTGATAGATACAAGGCTCAAAAGATAAGTGAAAACCTTAGAAACCTTTATGATAGAACAACCATATCTAGGGGTGATAAATCGTTTAAAACAAAAGATTTTCAATTAACTAGACCAATAATTTTAGCTGGTGAAGAATCTTATCCTAATGCAGAGAAAGCATTAATAGAGAGAAGTGCAATAGTATATCTGAGTAGAAGAGAAAGAACAGAAGAACATACCAAAGCCATGCAATGGATTATTGATAATGAGGAGATATTAAATAAGTTCGGAAGGTCAATTATAGATGTAGTGCTTGATTTGAGCACTGAGGATTACAAAGAGATTAGATCAGAGGTAAAAAAGAAGTTCAAGCTTCAAAACAGGGTATTAACAACAGCGATCAATATTGCTACAGGTATAGAGCTATTCAATATTCTACTTGAAAAGCATCAAGCATCCAAACTTATAGGATATGAAAAGCACATATCTAAAAATATCAATGAGGAAATACTTGATGAAGGCAACGACACAAAGTCAGTAGTTGAGCAGATGTTAGTCTTATACAATAACATGATTAATGATAATAGGGCATTTGATGTTGATGATGTTATAAAAGATAGAGGGGATGGGTTATTTATCAGAACCTCAGAAATGATAAATCAAATTCATGAATTTTGTACCAAAGTCGGTTCAGCAGATATTATTCCTTTAAAGGCAAGGGACTTTAAGAAGCAAGCAGATAAGTCAGGATATTTAGTAAAGCAATCAAGTAAGGTAATCAAGATAGGACTTAAACCAATTAGATTTGATGAATACAGCAAAGAGGGTTTTAGAAAACTTGGTTTATTTTCAATAGTTCAGCCGGATATTTTAGAGGAGCCGCTTGGAGCAGAAGAAACAAAAGTTATACAAGGGTATTTTGAGGGTGTTAAAACTCCTTAATGCCCTCTTTTTAGGAGGTGCATAAATATGCATTACTTTTGGATAAGGGTTTATGATTACTGCCATAAAAGAGATGCATGGGATAAAGGTATTCTTTTAGATGAGTACTATCTAAAGAATGTTGAAAGCAAAGATATCGCTAAAGAAGATGTTAAAAAGAAATACACAGGAAGTGCAGCAGAAAAAATATTATTTGCAAAACCAAGGAAGAAAGATGGAATTTATGCAATTATTATGGAAAGCAATAAGTTTTTCTATGACAGATTCTATTTACAAATTGATACTTACTGTTTTCATTGTCATAAAAAACTCAATGGCAAGGCTAGTGATTTCCCAAAATCAAATTTAACTAATAATTATTTTGGTGAAATTGACTTAGAAGATCAAGAAAACACAGCTTATTTTTGTAGCTATGATTGCAAAAATCAATTATATAAAAACCTAAGATATGAAGGTGAGTTTCAAGAAAAAGAAGCTGGCAACAACGGGGATACATTTGGATACATTTATTTAATGTATAACAGAGTTGAAAATAAGTATTATATTGGACAAACTAGATATCTACCCTTCTTTCGATGGCAAGAGCATATAAAAGATGGTGGCAAAGGCAATATAGAAGATATAACTTTTAGTGTTATTACAGGAGTAAGAAATAATATTCATGCAAATGAAGCAGTTAACCAAGAAAATTTAAATAATGCTGAAGCTTGGTGGATCCATAAATATAAAGAAGAAGGTTATGAGGTTTTCAATATTGCAAATCCAAAGCTTACATTAGAGGCCTACAAGCAGCGATTTAAAGAAATGATAGCCAAAGAGCATCAAGTAGCCATCATTTAGAAAAACACAAAGGTTACATAATTTAAAAAGTGTAACCGAAACGTAACCGGAGTGTAACCACGTTCAGACCGCACGGTTAAGCCATTTATATATATATAGTTACAAAGTTACATTAAAATAAATATATATATATATATAAGGATATATAAATACATATATACATAGAGATGCACGTATTATATTTTAAAAAATGTAACTTTTAAAAAATCATTATTAAGTATTGGTATCACTAAGTTTCTATGGTTACATCTTAAAAATACTCAAAATGTAACCTTTTTTAAAATACTAAATAAAAATAAACTCAAAACGTTGATATAACTAACTTTGTAGAGTGTGTAATAAGATGGAATTAAAGTATAGAAAATCAGCAAAAATGAGTACTTTTTCATTAAAATTAAGCAAAAGTTAAGAAGAAGGAGAGATTTATGAGTAAGAAGGATGATAAGAAATTCAAACTTACAGAATATACTTTATATAATTATAGTTCTTTAGATGTGATAATAAATAATCTTCTCTTAGATATAGAAGATTTGCAAAATGATATAACTATTAAAGCATCTACTTTTGAAGAAGCTATCCATACTAATGATTTTCGCTCCAGTGTAGAGAATGAAGTCATTAGAAGAGATGAAAAGGTTAATGTAAGAATCAAAGAACTAGATGCAGAGAGAAGATGTAAGTCCAATCTAAAAAGAAAGATAGATGGAGCACTAACAGTACTAACCAAGATTGAATTGGATTTAGTTAAGCTAAGATACTTCAGTAAAGAGAAAAAAACATGGATAGCAGTAAGCAGTGAATTAGGGTTTGATAAAGATCACTGCATTAAGATGAGAAATAACATCATAGACAAGCTTAGTAGTCTAATATATCCATAACTCTTTTATGCCGTTTTTATACCGTTAAAGTACCGTTTTTTTAACTGTTAATTATCGCTTTTATAGGCAAAAACAGTGTTAGAATAGTATCATAGAGAATTAAACAAAAGGCACTTACTAATTAAGTTTGGTAGGTGTCTTTTAATTTACGCTGTATGCTTATTAGAGAAAGATAAAAGCCAAAGGTATATTTACTTTAGAAAGATATTAAAGCTTGTCTATAGAGTGTGTAGTGTAAAATAGAGTGTCAAATAGTTAGGAGGTGTTTTATATATGGACGTAATCACTGTTGATAAGGATAGAATGATCGATATGTTGCTTTCAGGTATTAATATTACTGAGATTGCTGAAACATTAAAGGTATCAAGGCAAACTATATATGCATGGAAGAAAGAAACGTTGGTTGAGGCTGAGTTAGAAAGACGAAGGCAGCAGTTAAAAAAGACGGCGCAAAATAAAATTGAGAACAATGTATGTAGTTACATAGACAATATGATAGAGTTAGCTAATCAGAAGACAGATAATAGAACCAGGTATTCAGCTAATAAGTTCCTCATAGAGCACGCTTTAGGTATAGCTTCAGCCAGAAAAGAAGATAACTTAAAAGCTTCTGATGATGATTCCAATAAGGATAAGAACGAGATTAAAGAAGACATAACTAACATAAAAAACTTTCAAGTTGTGTAATTAAATAATCACAAAGCTAGTGATATCAACGGTTTAAGCTTGTTTAACAAATAGGACATAATAATTGTTATGTCTTATTAGATGCCTGTAAGTGGTAAAATTGTGATCTAAAACATAGGTGGGGGTGGGTTCTAATTTTGGAATCCTCCAAAACCCTGTCAGCTAGTCACAGAATTTCTATGTAATTTTGAAAATACTTTGATTGATTTAATTTTTTTCTGAAATTTTTTAGAAATTTTTTAAAACTCTCAAAATTAGCTTTTAAATCTTACAAAACATAACTGGACAAGCAATTACACTGAAAAGCATGGTAAAGTTGTTTAGAATTGATTCTGTGGGCATATGACATTATTACAAATAAATAAAAAAGACCTTAGAAATCAATCTATGGTCTTTTCGTATTCCATAATATCTCCAGGCTGGCAATTGAGGAAGATGCATATTTTTTCTATGACGTCAACTTTTACATTTTCGCCTTTAGAAAGCTTAGCTAGAGTTGGAGAGGATATGATTTCAAGTAAATCTGTTTTCTTCATACCTTTTCTATTGAGTAAATCAAATAATTTATAGTATTTAATCACTGTATCACCTCGGATGTATTGTAACATTAATGTTATATTAACGTCAAATAAAAAAATATTAGCGAAAGTTAAAATAAATTATTGACAATAAATATTAACAAATGCTAAAATAATTTTAAGAAATGCTAATAAGTGAGGTAAGAATATTTCAAAGAAGCAGATGGAATTATTGACTTTGCTTAGTGATTGCATTGCCAAGTGTAAGAAATAATATTTTAGGATGACTTTTTAGAGGCGAAACTTTCACCCGCAAGTGGCGAAAATAAAAAAGCAAGATTACAAGGAGAGATATTATGAATAACGAAATTAAGATTTTCCAAAATAGTGAAATTGGCGAGGTTAGAACCATATTAAATGACGATGGAAGTATATCAGTTAACGCTGAAGATGTTGCTAGAGGGTTTGGATGGTCAAGAATTCAGAGTATCAATGGTAAAGATTATGAGTCAATTAGATGGGAGAGAATGAACGCTTTTATTAATGAACTTGGTTTTCACCCACAAGTGGGTGAAGGAGATTTTATTCCGGAAACTCTATTTTATTTGCTTGGGATGAAAGCTAATAATGAGACTGCTCAAAAGTTTCAAATGTGGCTTGCTAAAGATGTTATTCCTTCGATTCGAAAATATGGACTGTATATAACTGAGGAACTTTTAAGAGATAAAGAGAGGATGCTAGATACTATAAAGTCATGTAGAAGTGATCTTATGTCAAAGGATGCGGAAATTAATTATCTTGAAAGACAGCTGAAACCTTATGAAGATTACATACACAGAAAGAACGTCATAAATTGCAAGCTTCGACCAAGAACAGGTCAAACAGAATCATATATAACTGATTTGTTGCCACAAATACTGTTGCATTACATAAAAACTGAGCCAAAATGCATTATTTCAGAAAACGAAGAAATCTATATTCTTAATGCTAAGATGGTAATTAAAGAACTTAGAAAACTTATTTACAGAAGAAATGATATTATATTTACTCTTTTATCTTTTAGATGCGTGCTTGAAAATAACGAACTTACTGTTGAGAAAACTATATTCGAAGAAGAATCTAGATGTAAAATCGACCTTTCTTTTGCAGGGCAATAGTAAAAAACATTCTCTTTAGATTTGCGTATAAATATTCAAAAAAAACGGAGGTGATAAAGCTTGAAAATACCATTTGAATTTCCCTAGTGATGAAGTGCGTAATAAATGGCTGCTTTATCACTTTCTTAAAAAGTCATATACTGATACTGGTATTTCTGAAAAGGATGCCGAGGATTTAACTGAAAAAAGAATTTTAGAAAACTCTAAGAATTTGTTTGGTTTTCATGGCTTAGCCTGGAAGTTGGGACAAATTTCCCTGGAGTTTTTTTGTTTGTACTTTTTACAGGATATCTATTTACCTAAGGAAGACAATGCCGCCGCTCCACTTGCTGCTGTGCATGAGGAATTGTGGCACGACATACAGGAATCCATTATAGGCAATGGGCCAGAACAACTTGGAAGAGTACTTCCGAGAGGTACAGGAAAATCAGCCTTTGGAACTCTTGGACCTACGTGCTGGGCGGTTGCTTATAAACATAAAACTTATGTATTGATATGTTCAGACATAGGTTCTACTGCTGAAAAGTTTATCAAAGACATTAAGGACAATATGATTGAAAATCAATATATTGAAAGTGCTTTTGGAAAAGTACTTGATGATAAGAATAGGGACTTTATTTGTAATGCTACTCAATTAGAATTTACAAACAAAACATTTGTTGAAGCTATTTCTTCAACTTCTCCAATGAGAGGTAGAAAATATAAAAATGTCCGCCCAGATTTAATAATCCTTGATGATTATCAAAGTGAAGAAGATTGCCGTACTGAAGAAGCTAGAGAAAAGAAGTGGAAGAAATATTCTGATGATGTTAAGTTTGCAAAGCAAAGGCCTGTAAAGCGTGATGGCAAAGTAATTAAAAAAGGTACCGTGCTTATGGCCTGGGGAACTCAGCAACATAAAGAGTGTTTCTATTCAAGGTTAATTAAAACTACTACATGGGCATTTAAAAAAGAAAAAGGTGTCCTAGTGAATGATGTTGATGAATACTTTAACTCTGGACTATGGCTAGAATTTAAAAACATACTGAATGATTTCAAAAACAATGATAGGCTTGCAGATGCCAAAGAGTTTTATTACAAAAATCAAGATAAAATGCAATATGATATATTATGGAGTGAGTTCTGGGATTGCTTAGAGTTGGCCTTAGATTACTTTGAGAACCCTAGTTCATTTAAACAAGAGGTTCAAGGTGATGTTAATTCTATAGGCGAAAAATGGTTTAAGCATCAACGTACTGAAACTAGAAAAGAAATTGAAAGTCATAATTTCACAAAAACAATGCTTATTGTAGACCCTGCTTCTGGTGGAGGTCGAAAAAATGACTATAGTGCCTATATGATTGGTTCAACTGCTGATAATGGATTTAAATACTGCAGAAAAGGCGAACTTGCAAAAATAAATGCTCGCCAAGAGTTTGATAAATATGTGGACCATATGATTGATTTGCTTTTAGAATACCCAAGTATCACGCATGTTTTTATTGAAAAAAATACGTTTAATGGTGCTGATGCAAATCAGCTTGAGAAAAAACTTAAAGAGCATCCGCTATTGAAATTTAGAAATATAGTTATCATCAATGAAACTCAAAGAAAAAATAAAGATGATAAAATCTCAACAATAGTTCCTTTTGTTAATCGAGGGGAATTTATTTTTTGCTCAGAAGATAAAGAATTCAATGAGCAGTTTATGGAATTCTGTGGTCAAAGATATACTCTTCATGACGATGCTGCCGACGTTGCAGCAGAATTTTTCTTAAGAATAGATCAAATAAAAAACCCTGTAATAATACAAACATTTGATAGAAGTTTATTATTTTAGAAAGGAGGATTTACTTGGAAAATACAATTGAAATACCTTTTAAAAGAGAGTTCTTGGATAATTGCTTAGCTGATTTTAAGACTAAGAAAGATTTGTATGACAAAATGTATGATTATGCAATAGTTGGTGAGAGTGATGCGCGTAAAGAATATAAAAATAATCCTAATCGTGCAAACTTAAAAGTCAAAACTAATTTTATAAAGAAGTTTATAAAAGAAGAAAGAGATTACCTTCTTTCTAACAAAATCACTTACATTAGCAGAACAGATAATAAAGAGGAATTAAATTTCATAGAATTTAAAACCCTCCATTGGAGCGAAAATCATGATAAAAATCTGCTTAGAGATTTACTTACTTATGGGCAAACATTCGAACTTTATTATACTAAGAAACAAAATAATGAAATGTTGTTTAACTCTATAATAGTATCACCAAGAGAGGGATATGTGTACAGAGATGATTTTGGGAATATAACTCTTTTTATGCGTTTTTTTAAACGCAAATTTGATACAACTAAACAGTATATAGATTTATATACTAAAAACTTTATATTTCATTGTGATGAAAATTTTACACAAATTGATGTCCCAACTCCTAACACATTTGGAGAAGTTCCGGTGTCGGTTGCTGAAGTAAGCAGGTACAAAGAATTAGATACGCTTTATAATGAATTAAAAGATTTACAAGATGCTTACGAAACTAATCTAAGTGACTTAGTAAATGAAATATCCGACTATAGATTAGCTTATTTTATAGCAGCTGGATGTACAATGGATGAAAAAATAATTGCAGATATGAAATCTAAAGGCATCATTAATGTAAGTGACAAGGATATTGTAATGAAATTTTTAACTAAAGACATCAATGACACCTTTGTACAGAATACTTTAAATACTTTAAAGAAGAACATCTATGAGTTATCGAGCCATATAGATACTAATGAAAAATTGCAGTCAAATACTTCTGGAAGTGCCCTTAGAAATAGATTAATTGGACTTGAACAAAGGGTAAGAGATAGCGAAGGAGCATTGAAAGATCTAATCCAAAATAGATTATATTTTATGTTCTTATTGTTTAATAAACTCAATGAAAGTAATTATGATTATAGAGATGTTACTCAAAAGTTCACGCTAAATATTCCACAAGATGATTTAATTGTTGCGCAAGTTCTTTCTCAATTGGGCATAGGCGAAAATGTATCGCTTCAAACTGGTTTAGCGCAATTAAGTTTTGTTAGTAATCCTAATAAAGAGATTGAACTTATTAAAGCAGAAAAGGAAGCTAACGCCCCTAAAATTGATCTAGATGGTATTGGTTTAGATGGGGGGGCAAAACCCTAAATGGAGCTCAAACACAATCTTTGATTGCTGTTATGTCACAGTATGCGCAAAATCAACTTACTTTAGGGCAAGCAGTTAAAATTGTTTCTACTGCTGTAGGAATAAGTAAAGAAGAGGCCCAAAGTATAATAGAAGGTGTTTTATAATGGATAATTACACAAAGAATGATGAAGTTGAGTTTATTCAAAGTCTCTATGACGATGCAGAAGAGGCTCAGAAGGAGATTTATAAAGAGCAAAAGAAAAACAGGGATGAATTACTGCAGATCATAGCAAATATCATGCTTACATATATGATTATGGATAATGTTATGAATATGACTAAAGAGGAGTATGAAAAAGAGTATGCTAAGATTTTTAAAACCATAATCGGTCTTTGCAATGCAGAAGCTGAAGTTGCCGTAACTAAAACAACAGATATTTTAAAAGATACTGTTAATAAAACTTTTGATTTTTATAGTTACAATGCAGAATTTAAAGATGTTGAGGATATTATAAATAAGGAATACAAAGGCAAACATTTTTCTAGCAGGGTTTGGGAAAATGAACAAGCCGTAGCTAAGAAATTAAATCAACAACTCGATGACTTCCTTAAAGGCAAGATTAATGTAAATCAAATTCAAAAGGAAATCAAAGATACCTATAATAATAGTGCTTATGAGGTTAAAAGACTTGTAGAAACAGAGGTTAATATTTGTGAAGATTTAGCATTTAAACAATTTTGCAGAGAAACAGGAGTAAAAAAAGTAACTAGAAATGAAGTCCTTGATTCTAAGACTTGTTCAAAATGCGCTCCACTCAACGGAAAGATTTTTCACTTAGAAGATGCTCCTGGCTCAATTCATGCCTTGTGTAGGGGATTTAATACAATAGCTGCTGATGATGAAGAAATAACTAAAAATGACGTTCAAGTTAATGATAATGAAAAAATAACTAAGGTTAAAAATGATAAAATTATTGTTAAAAACAATATCGAAAAGGGAAACATTGAAAAGGAAATTCAAAACAAAAATATTAACAATTCAAAAGCTAAGAATGAACCTGAAACTACTATAGAAAAAAATAATATAAAAAAATCTAGCAATACAAACAAAATTCCAAAATTAAATGAAACTGAAAAATGGTCACTCGATTATTACACTAATGATGGATTCAGGGAGTTAAATAAAACATTAAGAGAAGGAAAAAAATTAGATTCAACTATGAATACTGCAGTAAAAGGATTAGATTCCTCATTAAGTAAGTTGCCGGATTACAAAGGTAAAGTATATAGAAATTTAGATTTTTCTTTCAATAAAAAAGGTATGGATGAATTTTTAAACAATCATAAAGAAGGGGATATTGTAAACTATGTTCAATACACTTCTACTTCCAAGGCAGATGATGTCTTCGGGAATAAATTCTTAGGTAAAGATTCAATAAAATTATCAATAAAGAGTAAAAGTGGTAAGGATATTTCAAATTACTCTCAGCACAAAATGGAAGAAGAAGTCTTGTTTGGTAGAGACAGTAAGTTTATAGTGAATAGTATAAAAAATGATAAACTTGGTGGAGTCTTAATTGAAATGGAGGAACTATAATGGATGATGGAATCTTAATCAACACAGTTAAGCTATGCAATAATTGTTTGCACCGTATAAAATTCACAGCTAACTGTAAAGCCTATCCTAATGGAATTCCAAAAGAAATTTTAGAAGGAAAAGTTGACCATAATATTCCTTATGAAAATGATAATGGAATAACATTTGAAAAAAACAGTTAATGAGACACCCAGTTTGTAGGTGTTTTTTATTCTATGGAAAAATAAAAAAAGAAGTGAGGGATAGAGATAATGAATTATTACATTGGAACAAAATTAATTAAAGCAGAACCAATGACTAAAGGGCAATACAACGAATGTATGGGGTATGCAACTACACCTAATGAAGACCCTACTATTGATGGTTACAGAGTACAGTATCCAGATGGATATGTTTCATGGAGTCCAGGATGTGTATTTGAAAAAGCGTATCTAAAAGTAGATGATAACCCTAATTTATTTAGTGGAGTTTCTATAGGTCCTCAAATGGTAGAGAATTTTATAAAGGAAAAGCACATATCTACTATAGGTGAGAAAACAACCTTGGTTAGAGTTGTTCTTGTGAATGGGTTTGAAATTATTGAAAGTTCAGCTTGTGTAGACAAAAGTAATTATGATGAAAATATAGGCGCTGAATGCTGTATGAAAAAGATTAAAGATAAGATATGGATGCTATTAGGATTCTTGTTACAAACAGCGTATAAAGGTATTAAGTAAGTCTTAGAAATAAAACCTTTATTATGTTTTAAAATTGGAGGAAATTACATGATGTTAAATGGTATATTTATAACAATTGGAGTGATAATTGTTATAGCGTCAAGGTTTTTATATGGATTTTATGACATAACTCTTGGCGGAGATAGTAGCAATGATTTGAAAATAAAATTAGCATTAATTTGCGATGTACTAGGAACTGTATTAATAGTTCATTCTATTGCAAATCAATTAAATTTATCGTAGGTTTTAAAGTCTTGATTATAAGGCTTTTTATTTTGCCCTTAAGCATGGCGATAAACTGCTTAATCTAAAAATATTTATGTTCTAGGGCAGTAATGGTCTAGAGGATATGGAGGAATTTAAAAATGAAAAAGGCAGATATATTAAAACTTATTGAAAAAATGAAGGATGATGAAGATATTAATGAAGTTTTGAAAGGAACTGATGTCGAGACATCTTTTAAGACAGAAGTACAGCCAACTTTGGATGTGTTTAAGGCTAAGCTAAGTTCTGATAAGGATTTTAAGTCTTTTATGGATTCAGAGAAGGATACACACGCAAATAAGGCTTTAGAAACTTGGAAAACAAATAATCTTCAAACTTTAATTAACGATGAAGTCTTAAAAGCTACTGGAAAGAAGAAAACCCCAGAACAACTTAAAATTGAGGAACTTGAAAAACAATTCAATGAGCAAAAGGCAAAAGCTGAAAAGGCTGAAACAATAGCTAAATACAAAGATGTTTTGGCTCAAAAGGAAATACCAATGGAAATGATTGAATATTTCTTAGCTGACAATGAAGAGATAACAAATAAAAGAATTGATAATTTTAAAACCTATGTCGATGAATTAGTCGGCAAAGGTGTAAAAGCTAAGGTTGCTGATGGTTCATATACTCCTCCTGGTGAAAGCGGCGGCGGAGAATTAACCGTTGATGATTTAGCGAAAATGATGGGATAAAAAATAATTATTATTGAAAGAGAGTGATTTTAAATGGGAAATAATTTTAGTGCATATGTAACATTGTTCCAACAAGCTTTAGACAAACAAGCAGTAGCAAAGCTTACATCCGGTTGGATGGATGCTAATGCTGGGCAAGTAATTTATAATGGAGGAAAAGATATTAAAATACCTAAAATCAGTATGGATGGGTTGGCAGACTACAATCGTTCAACTGGATTTACACAAGGTGCAGTTACCTTGGATTATGAAACAAAGACTATGACTATGGACAGAGGTAGAACTTTCTTGCTTGATAGTATGGATGTTAATGAAACTAACTTTGTAGTTAGCGCAAGTAATGTAATGGGACAGTTTCAAGCAACCAAGGTTGTTCCAGAAATTGATGCTTATAGATATTCAACTATCGCTACATCATGTATAGATGCAACAACTTCTACGCAAGTTTTAGCTACTGGAGGAAACACCATAACAGCGGCTAATGTATTGGAACTTTTAAAGGCAGATATTGCAGCAATACAGGATATTGTAGGTGGTGATGTGCCTTTAGTAATTTCAATGTCTGCTATAATTTCATCTTACTTAGATCAGTCAGATAAAATTAATAAAAATATAAGTATTATGGACTTTGAAAAAGGCGGAATTACAACTAAAGTAAAATCAATAGACATGATCCCTATAATACCAGTACCTTCAGCAAGATTAAAGACAAAGTATGTTTTCAACGATGGAGTGACTTCTGGGCAAACAGCTGGTGGATTTGTAGCTGATGCTACTGCTAAGAATATAAACTGGTTAATAACTCCTCAAACAGCGCCTATAGCAGTAAATAAAACTGATAAAGTTAGGATATTTGATCCTGCTACAAATCAAGATGCAGATGCTTGGAAACTTGATTACCGCAAGTATCATGATTTATGGATAATGGACGAAGCATTAAAATTGTGTAGAGTAAATATTAAAGAAGCATTGGTTTAGTTAAAGCTAAAACCAATACTTCTTTCTTAGAAAGGGAGTGAAGTTTTGTATAAATTGGAAAGATTAAATGTTATTCGCATGACAGATGATGAAAATAAAAAAAGCAAATACATTGCACAAGGTTTTAAACTTGTTGAAGAAGAAAAGCCTGTGAAAACTGAAAAGGTAGTAATTCAGAATGAAATCAACTATTCTGAAACGACAGTTGCAGAGTTACAAGCATTTTGCAAAGAAAATAATTTAACTGGCTACAGTGACTTAAAGAAAAATGAGTTAATTAAATTTATCAAAGATAACATTGAAGAGTAGGTGTTAGTATGGCACTAACAACAGATCAAAGAAAGGCTGTAGCCATTATTAAAAACTATTTAAATGTAGTAAATAATGAAATTTGGACAGATGACTACATAATGACTAATTATGATTTTGTGGTTGATCAAATTATTGAAAATGCTACAAATCTAAGTACAGTTAAACCTTCTACAGGCATATTAAGTCTTAGTGAAGGTGGTCAATCAGTTACTTTTGAGCCTGGTTTTAATTCTTGGTCAATAACTGATGATGTTAAAAATATGTTGCCAAAGCCTTTTATAAAGATGTTTTATTAGGGATGGTGATATTATGGCAGTGTTATTTCCTAACACTAGTATAACAATATATAATCATTATTTTGACAATGCTAATAACATAGATAAATACAAACGCACAGTTATTGAAGGTTGCGATTGGAAAGGCAAAAGAAACAGTACTGTTAGTGATAAAGGTTTATTGTTGGCTGATAGTGTTTTGATTTTTGTAAATAAATCTGAAAAATACATATCTCCAAAACACTTTAGAAGTTTGTCCGATGCAAAAAGAACAAGCTTCTTTACTTTTTCTATTGGAGATAAGATTGTAAAAGGCGAAGTTTCTTTTGAAATAACAGGAACTAAGCCTTTTTCTTTAGCTGATTTAGATAAAAACTTTGATGAAGTTATAACTATTAAATCAGCCAATACAAATTTAAGTGGACATTATGAAATTGAGGGGGTTTAGCATGGGTATAAATATAAAAATCGATACGGAACCTACTCAAAAAATTCTGCTTAAAAGATATCTAAATAATAATGGTCAGGCACAAATAAAACTCACTAAAGAATGTGCTAAGTGGATGAATAACTATGTACCATTTTTGCATGGTAGATTAAAGGATATGAGTGTTGAATTGCAAGCTGATAAAGTTATTTATAATGCTCTGTATGCAAAGAAGCAGTATTATACTAATCAAGGCAATGGAAAGCAAGGAACTGCACATGGTGGCTTAAGAGGTAAGCAATGGGATAAAAGAATGTGGTCACAGCGTGGTGATGGCATTATTAAAACAATAGCTGAGTTTGTTGGAGGTAAAGCAAAATGATTATTGAAGCAATAAAGGATTTTATAAAGACTTGCCCTTATCTCGAAGAGTTTGAGGGTGGCATTAGAATTAATGTAAATTACCTAGATGGCGAATCAGTTATGTATTCCATTGAGGAAATACCTACAGAACAAGTTTTGAAACAATACATAAATGGTGACAGCTTAAGACAACTTCAGTTTACGTTCTGCAGTAGGGAGAGTTATAGTGCTGATGTATTACAGAATATAGCTAATAGTAAGTTTTATGAAGATTTTGCTAATTGGGTAGAGGAACAAAATGATAATGAAAACTTACCTTTATTGGCAAATAAATTTGAAGCTACAGAAATTAAGGTTTTAACTAATGGGTATGCAGTACAAGTAAGTGAAGATACTGCAAGATATCAAATAGATCTAAGATTAAAATACATGAAAAGGAAGTGATTTAATTGGCTATACGCAAGAGAAAAACGCAAGCTAATTATTTAAAAGTTAATAATGATTTTGAGTTTCTTGGAGTAGGTTTTACAGAACTTAATGAATCTCCAGGAGCACAAGTAACTTCAAAAAGGTACATACACGAAGCAAGTGCTACCCAATCAATTACTGGGTATGAGTGGACAAGTTCGTTTAATGCAGATCAGATAAATAGTGAAGTGGCTATTGCTTATATTCGTGGTATTGGTGAAATGCTTAAATTAGGTACTGATACAGAAACCGAGTATGTTATTGTTGACTTGGATAGACCAGGAACAGCCGCTAACACTTTCAGAGCAAGAAAGTTTAATATAGCTGTTCAAGTAGATTCTATAGATGACAATGACGGAGAACTTGGAATGTCTGGTTCGTTTCTTGGAAAAGGTGACCCTGTAGAAGGAACTTTTGATACAACTACTAAGACATTCACAGCAGGGTTTACTGACAAAACTATTGAAGTGCCTTATACAAATACAGGAACAGTTTCTGCTATTTCTATTGCTGGAGTTACTTTTAATGATACTGATGATAAATTTGTTGGTCTACCTAGTGATACTGTTAGCTTTACATTTAAAGATGGAACAACAACTAAAACTGCTACGCTTGGCAGTTCATGGACTATTTCTTAGGGAGGAATGAAGTTATGAAAATAAACAATGTTGAGTTGATTGATTTAGATATATTTGATGTTGATGTAGCTGAAAAGTATGAAAATGCTTTGAAGAAAATTGAGAACATAGCAGCAGAAGTTAAAAACTTAGGTATGGCTGATAGCATTAGAAAACAATGCAATGCTATATTTAATGTATTTAATACTTTATTTGGAGAAGGTACAGATAAGAAGATATTTGGAGATAAAGTAAATTTACTAGTTTGTATCAAGGCTTTTGAGGAACTTGTAGTGCAGGTTAATGAGCAAAAGAAAGAACTAGACAACATTGCCAATAAATATTCTCCTAATAGGGCACAAAGGCGAAATAAATAATGAATATCTTGATAGATTTATTGCCTGCAAAAGTTAGAATAGATGGCGTTGAATATGAAATCAATTCAGATTTCCGTACTTCTATTCTTTTTGAAATTATGATGCAAGACAGAGACCTAGATGATAAATCTAAAATTGTTCAAGCTCTTGATTTATACTATTCTAAAATTCCATGCAATGTTGAAAAGGCCATAGATGAAATTTTATGGTTTTATAAATGTGGGAAGGAAGAGGATTCTTTAAAGGCAAAAGGTAATTTAAAGGCAGTAAATATATATTCATATGATTATGATGCAGAATATATTTATTCAGCATTTTTAGATCAGTATGGAGTTGACCTTCAAGATATTGAGTTTCTTCATTGGTGGAAGTTTAAAGCAATGTTTAAAAGTTTAAAAGAAGATAATGAGATAGTTAAAATCATGGGTTATCGTGCTATAGATATTTCTAAAATTAAAGATAAGGCTCAAAGAGAGCACTATAAAAAATTGAAGGAAATGTACAAGATACCAAGTGTATTAACTAAAGACGAAAAAGAGAAGTTAGATGCAATACGAGAAGCTTTAAGCAATAGTAAAAACGTAGATAATGTATTATAAAATAAAAAGCACTTAGGTAAAACTAGGTGCTTTTTATTTGTTTAAAATTGAGGTGGTGAGCATTGAGTGACGGCAGAATAATAATCGAAACACAATTAGATAATAAAGGTTTAGAGTATGGAGTAAAAAAACTTAGTAGCACAGCAAAGACAGGACTAAAAAGCTTTTCCGATGCCTTTAGTGATGCAGAAGTTGCAGTATCAGATTTGTCAGAATCGGCTAATAAATTAGATAAGAACTATTCAAAGGCAATGAACGAAGTAACTTCTAACACGGATAAGGCTATTAAAAAAGTTCAAGATCTTTCAGAAAAAACTGAGAAAGTTGGTGCATTAAAGTCGATTTCTAATGTTGGCATGATAGGTCTTGCTGGTGCCGCTACTGCTGCTGGTGCTGCCGTGCTAGGGTTATCTGGCTACACTGTTAAGTTAGGCAATGATTATTCAAGCGCTATGAACCAATTACAAGCAAGTACAGGAGCAAGCGCGGAAGAAATGAAAAATTTATCAGAAGTAGTCAAAGGTGTTTATGCTGATAATCTTGGCGAGAGCTTTGAAGATGTAGCAAATGCGGTAAGTGAAGTATCTAAAAATCTAAGTTTGTCTGGTGATGAATTAAAGAAAATTACTGAACTAGCTATTGGTTTCAGAGATACTTTTGGTGTTGAAGTTAATGAATCCGCAAGAGCAGCCAAAGCACTTATGGACAACTTTGGAATAAGCGCTGAACAGGCCTTTAATTTAATGACACAAGGTCAACAACAAGGACTAGACTTTTCTGGTGAATTTATAGATACAATAAACGAATACTCTGTGCAGTTTAAAAAGCTTGGACTTAGTGCTGAAGATATGTTTAAGGTATTTTATGACGGAACAGCTTCAGGAGCATTTAACTTAGACAAAGTTGGCGATGCTATAAAAGAATTAAGTATAAGAGTTGTAGATGGTTCAAAAACAACTATCGATGGATTTAATCTAATTGGTCTTAACGCTGATGAAATGGCTAAGAAATTTGCTTCTGGTGGAGAATCTGCAAGAGAAGCTTTCTATCAAACTTTACAGGCATTAAATTCGGTACAGGATCCATTAGCTAAAAATACTGCTGGAGTTGACTTACTGGGTACGATGTGGGAAGACTTAGGTCCAGAGGTCGTAACATCACTAGGCACAATGACAGATACTTTTAATATGACATTGGATAGTGCTCAGCAACTAAACAATATTAAATACAACAGTTTTGGTGAGGCTTTGCAAGGACTTAAAAGGCAACTAGAAACAAATGTATTATTACCAATTTCAGAAAAAGCATTGCCTGCGCTTAATGATATGGCAAACAAACTTAAAGAATCTTTTTCAAGTGAAGAAATGAAAGCAAGCCTTAAAACCTTGTCTGAAAGTATAAGTAAAGTTATCGAAAAAGTTGCCGATTTTATTGCAAATAATTTACCATCAATTCTAGATGGTTTGGCATGGATTTTAGACAATGCAGATATAATTGCAGCAAGTATAGCTGGAATAGGTACTGCATTAGGTACAATGAAGGTTGCGGGGGCGATAATGGAGTTGGTTGATGCCTTTAAGGGTGTCAAGATCGCTATTAATGCTGCTACTGTTGCGGAAGGTGAATTAAATGTAACAATGATGGCTAACCCTATAATTCTAATAGTTTCTTTGATAGCTGGGTTAATAGTCGCCTTGGTTGTTCTGTGGAATACAAATGAAGATTTTAGAAATGCTGTAACGGCTATCTGGGAAAAAGTTTCAACATTTTTTAAAGATGTGTGGAATGGGATAGTTAAATTCTTTACAGAAACAATACCTAAATGGATTGATGATGTTGTTGAGTGGTTCGAAAGCATACCAGAGTGGTTTAAATCATTACCTGGCAAAATTGAAACTTGGTTGAAAGATGTAATAGTTAGATTATTGAAATGGGCAAAAGATGTTAATGATCAGTTTGTTAATTTTGTTATTGATACACTGAATGGAATAATAGATTGGTTTGAATCTTTGCCAGAAAAAATAGGGTATCTCATAGGTTTTACGTTAGGAAAACTATTAAAGTTTGGTCAAGATACTTATAATTGGGTTACAACAGAAATTCCAAAAATAATTGATGAAATAATTAACTGGTTCAAAACCTTGCCAGATCGAATATGGGAATGGCTAACCAATACAATTAATGATTTTGTTACCTGGTGCACTGACATGAATCTCAAAGCTGAAGAATATATGGGTAACTTAATTAATGACATAGTAAATTGGTTTACTTCTTTGCCTGGTCGAATTTGGGAGTGGTTGACTAATACAGTTAATGACTTTGTAAATTGGTGCATAGACATGAATCTTAAGGCTGAACAATATGTTGGAGATTTGATTAATAACATAATTGATTGGTTCAAAGCTTTACCGGACCGCTTGGTTGAGGTAGGAGAAAATATAGTTTATGGAATTTATGACGGCATAATGGGTGCAAAAGATTGGTTATTTGACAAAATAGGCGAATTTGTAGATGGTGTTTTATCTGGTTTTACAGATGCATTAGATATCAATTCCCCTTCGAGAGTTATGAGAGATTTAGTAGGTATTAATATAGTCAAAGGCATAGGTGTTGGTATCGATGTAGAAAGACCTAATTTAGAAAAAGATATAGGTTCTAGTATAGATGGCATAACATCAAAAATGCAAACTGCTGTAAATTTAGAAACAGCTAAAACAACAGCTAATATAGTAGCAAATAACACTATTGTATCAAAAGATAGTGTTTCTAGTGATGCCCTTAAAGGCGAAAATAAAATAATAGAAAACCATATTCATGTAGATATCGAAGGTAGAGAAGTAGCTAAAGCTGTAGCTCCTTTTCAAAATGAATTTGATAACTACAATTTAGGAAGGTAATAAGGATGATAAAAGAAGGAGAAATTTATTTTAATAATAGAACTAGCTTAGGAATGAATTTATTCTTAGAAGAGTATCCTTCTATTCCTATTGCTAACGAGGAATATGAAGAGATGAAAGTTGAAGGTAGAAACGGAAGTTTGTATGTTAACAAGGGGACGTACTCAGATAGAAAAATTTCTTTCAACTTCACAATTCTATCAGATCAGATAGAAATAGATTTTGATGAAGTTTATAAATGGTTAACTGAAATAAATGATAATAGACTTGTAGTTGGAAGAAAAGACAAATGTTTTATAGTTAAAAAGATAATTTTTGGAGACTTAAGCAAGGAGTTTAGAACCATTGGAGGGTTTAATATTGACTTTGTGTGTGAGCCTTTTAGAAGTGATTTGCAACCTACAATATATGCCATTACTTCAAGTGGTTTTAAATTTAATTATAAGGGAAATGCAGAAGCAGAACCTTTGTTTAAGGTTTATGGTAATGGAAATGTTCAACTAACTGTAAATGGCGATACAATGCAAATAAATAGTATTTCTAGTTATGTTGAAATTGATAGTAAATTGATGCAAGTTAGAAATCAAAACGGAACTTCTAAGGATAATGATGTTTTAGGGGATTTTCCTTTGTTTGGTTATGGTCAAAATACTATAAATTACACAGGCTCAATAACAAAAATAATAGTGGAATATGCCACTAAATATAAGTAGGAGGACAGCATGAAAAAAGAAATTAAAATAGCTTATTTCCCTTCTACTGCCCTTAAAAGTAAAGTACTAACTAGTAACGGAACAACTCTAGATAATTACTGTACTAAATGTGAAACAGAAGAAAACTTAAATACTGGTGGCTATACTCTAGATGCTACTTTTCTTCTTGATGTGCAGCAGTATCTTGAAGAAGAAAATATACTGAAGGTAAAAATGGACTATGGTGATGAAGTTTTTCGTATATCTAAAGTTACTAAAGGTACTAGGTATATTGATGTTGTTGCTAGGCAAATAACTATAGCCGAAACACTTAATCTTTATCTTAGCGATGTTAGACCAATGGATGCAAATGGGCAAGCGGCATTAAGTCATTTACTAACTGGTTCTACAGGCATAAAAGAAATAACATTTGCCTCAGATATAACTACAACAGCAACAGCTTATTATGAGGATATGAGCCTATATAAAGCATTGCAAGATAGTGATAATAGTTTTCTTAAAGTATGGGGTGGAGAAGTCCTCAGAAGGGCGTACAACGTTACTATAAATCAAACAATCGGTATTGATAGAGGTGTGACTATTAGAGAAGGTAAGAACCTAATAGGATTCAATGGAACATCTAATATTGATAGCCTTGTTACAAGAGCAAGAGGGAAAGGATTTAACGGAATCAAAGGAAACTGGGTAGATAGTCCTTTGATTAATAATTATGCACGGGTTTATACAAAAACTATTGAATATCAAGATGTTAAGGTCAAGAGCGATAGCGACACAGAAGGTTATGCAACAGAAGCTTTAGCAAAAGCTGAATTAGATAGAAGGATCACTCTTGAATATAGCGAAAATGACATTGATAAAATAAAGGCTACTTACGATGTTAACTTTGTTCAGCTTGAAAAAACAGAAGAATATAAAAATTATGCCATAGCTGAAAGAGTTTTTTTAGGTGATACCCTTAGAGTTTATATATCAAAGCTTGACACTGATATAAAGGTTAGGGCAGTAGTTAAAAAATACGATGTATTGGCACAAAAAACTAAAGAATTAACACTTAGTAATGCAGTGCAAATTCAAAGTATGAATATGAATGACATAATTAGTGATCTAAGAAAACAATACGAAGGCAGTGGAAACAACTCTATAGCACAATATATTGATAGCATAATCAAAAGTGGTATGAAAGATAGTTATGTTGTCGTAAGAGACAATGAGATACTTGTTATGGATACTAAAGATATAAATACTGCAACAGTGGTAACAAGATTAAATAAACAAGGAATAGGATTTTCTTCTACAGGCTACTATGGAACATATAAATATGGTTTTACTTTAGATGGAGTTATTAATGCAAGCTTGATAAGCACTGGAATTTTAAATGCTGATTTAATTAAAGCTGGAACTTTAAATGCAGATTTGATAAAGGCTGGAACATTAAATGCAGATTTGATTAAAGCTGGAACTTTAAATGCTGATTTAATTAAAGCTGGAACTTTAAATGCTGATTTAATTAAAGCTGGAACTTTAAATGCAACTTTAATTAAGGCTGGAATATTATCAACTATAGTAATACAAAATGCTGATGGTAGCTTTAAAATAGATTTAAGCGGTGCCGGTGGAGCAAAATATTATAACAATGGCAAAATAGCTATGGAAATGTCTAATAATCAATTAAAAATGTATAATTGGGCATTGAATGGTGACTACGTAGGAAGTATAGGTTCTTTGAGTAATGCTAGCACTCCAAATAAACCAAGCTTAGGTATCTGGAATGATGTTGGTGGAGCGATACAAATAGGTTATCAAACACCAAGCAATGGACTGCAACCATATATGAGATTTGATAAATATAATGTATTTGGTGATTCTGTAGAAGAAATAAAGTTATACGGTGATGTAGATGTAGATTATTTATATGGAAATACAATTACAGCACAATCTTTTAGAGGATCAAATTTAAATACATTAAACTTAGAATGTGACCGACTATATGGCTCTAGAATAGGTCAGTCAGTTGTGTTTTCTGTAGATATGACAACTAAGACACTAGAAATTCAAAACTTATCAGTACTTGGTAATAAGAATTGTATTCAAAGAACTGAAAACTATGGCAAGGTTCCCTTTTATGCTAATGAAGACATCAACTCACTACTCACTAAAACACCAGTAAATGAAATTCACGAAACTAAATATTATGAAGAAACTAACAGTTATAAGTGCATAATAAAAATATCTGATTTTATTAGAGAATGTATCAATACAGAAACAGAATATAATGTTTGGCTTTCAAAACTAGGAAAAGGCGATCTATGGATTGCGAATACTTATCCTGGTTATTTTATCATTGAATCAAATCAAGTAATAAAATTTAAGTACAAAATAGAAGGCATGAGAAAAAACTTTGAAGAGAAAACAGAAGATAATTATTTGAAAGATTTTAAGAGGTGAGCAAATGCGAACAATCAATATAAAAGTAGATAGTTACTCACAAAATTATGATTATAGAGAGTGTGTTCAGAATGATGATCTTACTTTAAAACTCACACTAACAGAAAATGGAGTACCTCATAATCTAGTTGGTAACACTTTGATGTTAAATTGGATTAAACCTGATAATACTATAGCAATAGTAAGCGGAGACAATATTTCATTTATCGATAATATCGTTACAGTGGTGTTACCAAGAGATTGTACACGTGCCGCTGGCGTAGCTAAGTTTGAATTAGTTATAACAAACGCCTCAAAACAAGAAACTACTTTTCAATTATCTTTAAACATAAATGGTAGTGTGTTGCAGAATCAAGAAATTAGTAGTAATACAGCCACTGTTATAGAGGAATTAGGAATTGCAAATGATAATGCAAATATAACTTATGAAAATTTACTACAAGCTATTCAAGGTGGGGATATTTTGTCCCTTAAAGCATTGGAGAGAAATATTATTTATGTACATAAAACAATAACTGAAGAGATAAATAATCATCCCGTTTACCCAAATTTAAAAACGGCAGTTGAAAGTATATCGGATAATGGGGTAAATAAAAGATATGTGATATATGTTTTTCCCGGACTATACGAAGAGGACATTAATATAACCCTAAAGGATTATGTTGACATTGAAGCCTTAAAAGATTGGAGAACAGATACAACGACAATAAGCTATTCATGTCCTGCTAACAACAACATGTTATATGACATATTAAGAACAAACCCTGCCCCTGTAGGAATTCCTATTCACAGTGCGCCATTAGCAGATTTTGCAATACATTGCAAAATAAAAGGGATATGCTTTAAAATTAAGGATGGTAATTATTGTGTTCATCTCGACTTTAATAAAAATTCTGACATAAATATTACTTTTGAGGATTGTCAATTTTGGCACTTGGGGAACACTTCATCAACTGATTTTGGCTATGCAGTAGGTATCGGAGAATATGGAGGTCAAGATATAAGATTTATTAATTGTAATTTTCACGCTTACACATATACAGGTAAACAACTCGCTGGATTGATATGGCACAGCAGAGATTTACAGGAGAAATCATGTTACTTAAAACTTGAAACTTGTTATAGTGAAGGTGGAAATTTTGGCGCTAGGTTAGTTTCTTACAACAGTACTCAAAATGATACTGTTGAGATTAACCATTGTAAGTTCAAAGGCATTGACGGAGATTATTTAGTTTTAAACAATACTACAACCACTAAGTGGTGGGGGAGGGTCATTGGACAAGGTAATGAGATTGATACAGTGTTTTATAATTTCAATGAGACACTTGCAACTGAGTATAGGCTCGAATGTGGACATTATTCAGCAAACTATATTGCCTATAGTTCTATAACTAAAGGTGATGTAGTTGTTTACGCGGATCTAAGTGGATATAAAATCCAAACTGCACCTACAACAACACATTACAAAACAGTCGTAGGAATTGCACTTAATTCAGCTGTAACAGGTGAGAAGGTTGTAGTTCAAAGAAAAGGTTTTGCAAAAGTAACAACTACTTCATCGCTTGTGGGACAAGATTTGGTAGGAAACAGCATAACAAACGCTGGAAAAGCAGAGAAGGTTACAGATATCAAAGATGCATTTGGTGTAGCGTTGATGACAACAACTGCCAACAGTACTGCAACTGTATTATTAGCATTAAATTACTAGTATTAAACTAAAAAAGTGTTATAATTGTTAATATACGATGTAGGAGGAAAATTAAATGAAAAAGATATATAAGTTTTTAATTATAACATTTTTTATTTGTTCATTTTCTTCAGTGGTTATATTAAGCAAAAACCCACCTTACTCTAAATACACAAACGTTATATATGTTCATCCAGGGATTGATGATGGCTTAACATTTCCAACTTTAAAATCAGCAATGGAGAGCATAACTCGTAGTGGACCCGACAAAAGATATCTAATAAAAATAGAGGGTGGGTATGAATATAATGAGTGCAATATAACTTTAAAAGATTATGTAGATATTGAATCTACGGGCAATGAAGCTGCAATGATAAATTACGAAAATACAGATATGAGCAATACGGAAGGATATGATATTTTTAGAGTCTATACATCTGAAAATATGATTCATTGTAATATAAAAAAACTAAAGATTCGAATTGTAAATGGGAATTATGTATTTAATGCATTGGATAATAATATAGATATAACTTTTGAGGATTGCGAATTTGTAAGTATTGGTAGCGCAAGTGGACGAGCTGTAAATAACTATGAAAATATAAAATTTAGAAATTGTGATGGTTTATAGAGATTAGATTAAATTCTAGTCTCTATTTTTATTCTAAAAAAAGGGGTTGATAAAATGGATATAAATGATTTGCCTACGCATGTAAGCAAGACAGATATCTACATGGCTTTTTTAAATGGTATAAATACTATTACCTTTGAAGATTTACCTCAGATAAATGAATATTCAAGTAGAACAGATATGTATTTATATTTCATGTGCCAAGAAAAATTAAACGGTAGTAGTGGAACTTTCCCAGGTAAAATTGATATGACAGCGACAACTACAGCACCACAAGGCTGGTTGATTTGTGACGGTAGTGCTGTATCAAGAGAAACATATGCTAATCTATATACAGCAATAGGCACAACTTACGGTAATGGAGATGGAACAACTACATTTAATTTACCAGATATGCGTGGTAGAGTTCCAATAGGTTCTGGCTAGTTATCTTATAAGTTTAATTTCCCTACAACGAGTGTTGATATAACTAATAATCAAATAAATATAATTGGATGTGCAACAACACTTTATGTAGGTATGCCTGTAAAAATAACTACCAGTGGTACGATGCCAGGAGGAATAGTAAGTGGAATAACTTACTATATAGCAGCTGGCACTAATGCTAGTAATATTAAACTAGCTACTACTACCCAAAATGCATTAGCTGGCACTGTAGTAGATATAACAAACGTGGGAACTGGTACACATACATTAAATATTACTGGCACAAATAGAACCATCGGGCAAATTGGCGGAGAAGAAACACATTTGTTGACTTTGCAAGAATTAACACCGCACAAACACCAAGTTGACGACACATACGGGGTACAAGAGTTAGAAGGTGTTTTCAATAACGGAAACGCCACCGACGAAACTAACAGAATTGAGGACACTACTTATACTGGTGGCGGACAACCTTTTAATATCACGCAGCCTTATTTAGCGTTAAATTACATAATTAAGTATTAGGCACTAGAATAAATCTAATGCCTTTTTCTATATCAAAATGAAAGAGAGTAAGTGATGAATAATGAAGTAATTGACTTAGCTAAAGTTATAGCAAAAGAAATTACAAAAGAATTTGAAGAGAAACATTACAACGAACAAAAGATACAGCAAAAAGAATTTTTTAAAAGACTAGATAAATATTTTTACATGTTAAATGTTACTTTTAGAATACTTGCGATATGTGGAAGTATTTTTGGCTCCATATGGGTTTATTGTTATTTTACAACTCCATATTTAACTAAGTATTATTCAAATATTCAAAACAGTACAGGAAACTTTAATATACAAAATGAAAGTGGTGCAGATAATGTTGGATTGGTTCAGAAAGATTTTCCTACCAAGAGGTGGGGTTGGTGGAATATTAAATATTTTGAGAAGGAAAAAGGAGAAGTAGGATGGATACTACAGAAGAAAAATTAATTAGACTAGAAGAAAAATATGATAAATTAGCAGAAGAAAACAAAAATCTTAAAGAAGAAGTTTCAAGTCTAAAAAATAAATTAGGTGATGTTAATGAAACCTTAGCAAGGATAGATGAAGGTAATAAAAATATACTTGAAAAAATCAATACTCTTAATGACAATTGGAAGAACTTTGATAATATGCAAAAGAAAAATGCAAACAGTGTAAAAATGCAGATCATAACAACTACTATAGGTGTAATTATAGGTGCTGTAGTTTCGTCTATATTAACTATTATGAGATCAAAATAAGAGGTGATTTTATGTTAAAAAGATTATCAGAACTAATGCAAGTTAAAAAACTTATAGCATTAGGTTTGACTTTAGTATTCTGCATAATGGCTTTAAGAGAAGCAATTTCAAGTGAGCAGTTTCTTACTGTATTTTCACTTGTTGTTGCTTTTTATTTTGGACAATCAACAGTTAGGGATACAAAGAAGGAGTGATATAGGTGGTATCAATTATAAAACAAATAAGTAATTACAATTATGAAGATGGTAACAATGTTCAATACATAGTATGCCATTTTACAGGTAATTCTAACGATTCAGCACAAGGCAATGCAAATTACTTCAATGCGTGCGATAGAGAAGCTTCAGCACACTATTTTGTTGATGATAATGTTATTTATCAAGTGGTAGAAGATTTTAATGCTAGTTGGCATTGTGGCGATGGTAATGGAGCTTATGGAATATCAAATTATAATTCCATCGGAATAGAAATGTGTGGAACCAATGGAGACATTTCAGAAAAGACAGCAAAAAACGCTAGAGATTTAATAAGGCTACTGATGAATAAATATGGTGTACCTATAGATAGAGTTGTGAGACATTATGATGCTAGTAGAAAGAATTGCCCAAGTCCTTTTAGTTGTAATAATTGGACAAGGTGGGCAGATTTTAAAGATAAGATAGTAAATGAAGTGGAGGAAGAAGAAATGAAGATAAGAGCATTTAGTAGAACCTGGTACTTGTCACAATATCAAGATGTTGCAAAGAATGGAATTGATCCATATCAGCATTATTTAGCATATGGCAAGAAAGAAGGTAGACAACCATTACCACCAATTCCAACAGGATACACAGATTCAGGATATTTAATATGTAATCCTGATGTTGCTGCTGCAGTAAATAAAGGTATTTTTGTTTCAGGCTTAGATCACTATTATGAGTTTGGATGGAGAGAAGGAAGAAAGTTTACTTATTCACTAGTCGATGCAATGCCTCAGTCTGAAATTGATACTAAAGTCAAAGCTATGGTGGAGCAACTGAAAAAACAAGTTAATGATATAGAAAATCTAGTTAAATAAAAGCAAGGTAGTGAGTTAGATAAATTCTAGCTTACTACCTTTTTTCTTTTTTGTGCAAGTCATTTTTGGTGATGCATTTAAATTATGGCAATATCCAGTAATATATATATCCAATTGACTTATGTATTTGCATATTTTATAATTAATCTCAATTAGATACAGTAAATAAGATATCATTTTATTAAGGAAGTGGGTAAATGGTAAGAATAAGGAATAAGGATAAGAAGAAATTTGAAATAGGATTTCTAATTTTTAGCTTGCTACTTTTTAGCTTTACATGCGTTTATAGCTATATAGATACTAAGCATAGTAAAGTTGAAAGTAGCAAGGCAATAGAACAGATAAGTACATATATTGCTGATAAAAAAGAAGTAAAATCAGAAGAAAAAGAAACGGTATCTAGAGCATTAGGAAATTATCCGATACAAGAAAATGAGATTGGAGTTACTGATGAACGTTACAGTTATGGAGATGTAAGAAGGTACGGAGTGTTTCCAGATGATAATTCATTATTGAACAATTATAAGCTTATGAAAAATGTATTAGATAATGCAAGTACTCTAGGCTATGAAGTATTTTTCCCTACAGGTTTATATAAAACACAATTAAATATATCTCAAAGCAATGTAACTATACGATTTGAGGAAGGTGCGGAGTTAACAGGCTTAGTACATGTATTTGTTGAAGATAACAAAGAAAAGATTAAGAACCTAACTATAAAAGGAACTATAGTTACATATGATAGATTTGGAACACGTAATATTGATGGACTTACAGTAGATGCTATACATGTTAAATCTGATGGTTCAAAAGCTACAGATTATCCAGGTGTAAGGGGGAGAGGGGTTCATTTATCCCCAGGTACTACAAATATGAAGTGTAAATTAATCGAAGTAGATGATTTGGATTCAAATGGTTTAAATAATGTTGCGGCAGTAGAAGTTGATGGGTGGATAAAGAATCCAAGTAATTTGCAAATAGATAAAATTTGGGTTAAGAAGTCAGATGTACATGGAGTGTACCTTACAGGAAATGGACATAACATTGGTGAAATTCAAATTGATGAATTTGGAGCAGATGAATATAAATTAAAAAATGGTTTAGAAGATAGCGATGGCATAAAGCAAAGTCAAGAATTAAAAGGTGTTTGGTTAAATAGGTGCAGCGACACAAAAATTAAAAATATAATAGTGAACAACGCAAATACTTTAAGGCCTAATGTGAAATGTGATGTATTTTTAGATGAAGTAGGAAAAGATAAAAATACTAAAAGTGTTACAATAGGCAATATAAAATGTTCTCCTAAAGGTAAAAGTGAAGGTGTGGTAATTAGTAACTCATCATATATTATAGACAATGTTTCAGCTCAAAACAGCAATGGTGAATCACTTGTAGTTATGGATAAAAAGTCAAAGGCAGTAGTAAAGAATATTGAATAGATATTCCCCTCAGATTTAGTTCTGGGGGTTATTTTTTATTTTTAATTATAGTCAACTTCATAAACTTTTATACAGTTTAACAAAATTTATAAAAACATGAAATATTTATAAAATTCTCACATAGAATTAAGTATAAAAAACTTATGATATTTTATAAAATTTCATAAGAATTAATTAAGTTTTCGGAGGGTTTATAATGATACTAGGAATTGATATTGGAAACTATAGTGTTAAGACAAGCACAGGAGTGAATTTTAAGAGTTTAGTAAGCACAGAAGAAAATTTATTAGGCTCAAAAATCAAGATAGAGTTTGATAATAAAACATTCTACATAGGAGAGGGTAATAGAGATACTGAACTTGATAAAGCTAGTAAGGAAAGTTTTTTACCTCTTCTTTATTCAGCTATAGCTTTAAGTAGTCCTGCACAATATAACAAGGTTGTGGTAGGGTTGCCTATAAATCAATATAAAAGTAGAAAGGCTGAAATTGAAAATAAAATTAGTAAAGAATCTAATAAAAAAATAATCTTAAATGATAAAGAAAGAACTTTAACCATAACTGAGTTTAAAGTATATCCAGAGGGTGTAGGAGCTTATCAGAGCCTTGATAGCGAGGAGGACATGATAATAATTGACATAGGAGGGAGAACAACAGATATAGCGTATATCTTTAATGGAGAACTAAAGACAACTTCTACAGTTAATGTAGGTACTTTAAATATATATAAGAATATAGCAGATCAGTTAAATTCAAAATTCTCTATCGATATAGACGTTGAAAAAGCTGAGAAGATAATTAAGCAAGGTTATTTAAGCATAGATAATAAAACTGTGGATATTAGCTTTGTTTCTTCTGTTCTAAGGGAAAATTTTATGAAGATTAAAGCTGATCTAGATTTTAAATTCTCAGCACATACAGAAAAACTTATGCTAACTGGTGGAGGAGCTGCATTATTCCATAAAGCTTTTGTAAATAGATACGAAGATATAAGTATAATGCAAAACCCTGTACTAGCGAACGTAAGGGGCTTCAAAAAGGTTGGTGAACTTCTATGGGTCTAGTTACCTTAAGTTTTAAAAAAGACGAAACAGAGCTAGAACAATGGATTAGAGAACATTCTAATTATAGCGGATTCGTAAAAGACATCTTAAAGGCAAAAATGCTTGAAGAAAAGCAAGGAATAACAAAAGCAGTAGTGAAGCAAGAAAAACGAGAAAATCAGGAACCAAAAGTTAATTCATTACTAGATATATGAAAAGTTAAACCCTCAGAATTATCTGAGGGCATTTTTGTATTTAATTATTTCCAATATGCTTTTTATAAATCTCTTCTTCTGAATACTTATCCATAAGTTTTAACATACGTCCTTTTAATGTGATTTCGTTCACTTCTTGACCTTCTATATCTAATTCTTTTATAGCTACTACAGCGTAAGCTACAGCTTCATAATTATCCATATCATTTTCTCTCCTAAAGTCCAATTGCACCACGCAATTTTTGTAGGGTACGCTTTTTATATTTTACGAGTTTTTCAAACTCTTCTTTAGAAAATTCACTAGAATCTTTACAAGTTTTTAGCAATGATTCTAATTCCTCCACAATTGGTTCAAGCTTAGATATAAGATAGACTATTTCATCTCTTTCAAGATTTACATTATACATTTTCTACACCTCTTTAATAGTTTTATTAAATTCTTGGTAAAGCACTAGGTATCTTATATATGCGCTAACGGTCATGCCGTTTACTTTTGCTAATTGCTCAAATATTAGTTTTTCTTCTTCGGTAACCCTAAAAACTATTCTTTCATATTTAATCTTATCAATGGGTTTTCTTCCTTCAATTTCTTTTGGTTTGATTTCATCTTCTGCACTAAGATCACTTGCTAAACCGTAAGCAAAAGTTTTCATCCCTACTCTCCTTTTTCAGTATTAATAGCTAAAAAATCAAAACTTTTTGATACATTACCCTCCTAATGTGTGCACATTTTAAGCGGTAGGGGAGGGGGTTTTTGTGACGGCAGATGAAACGGCAGAAATGTAGTCAATTATCGCCTAAAAACATCTAGGACATACTTTAATAAAAAGTGAATTACTTCTTATTTTCTAATAAATTCTATTAATGTATATATACTTTTTTATTCTAAAGATAAATATGATATAGAGAGATTTGAAAGAATTCGTGAACTTTCAGCAGAGATTGTCAGTGCTAAGTCAGGGCTTAATCTTGATAAAGTTAAAGATGTATTTTGTAATGAAACAGGGTATCAAACTCCAAAGTTAGATACTAGAGCAGCGATTTTCAAAGATGATAAAATATTATTAGTACAAGAATCTGCAACTAAGGAATGGTCTTTGCCAGGTGGTTGGATGGATGTTAATCAAACGGTAAAATCAAATGTCGTTAAGGAAGTAAAAGAGGAAGCTGGTTTAGATGTTGAACCTAATAGAGTAATTGCACTGTTGGATAGAAACAAACACAATATTCCTATAATTGCTCATGGGATATGTAAGGTATTTGTACTATGTGATATCATAGATGGCGAATTTAAGCCTAATATAGAAACCTCTGATAGTGGCTTTTTTAGCCTTGAGGAACTTCCACCGTTATCTATTACAAGAAACACTAAGAGTCAAATTGAAATGTGCTTTAAGGCATATAAGAATGAGGAATGGAAGGTTGTTTTTGATTAAAAATTTCTGATGTTTAAACAACATATAACACGAATACTAAATAAAATTTTATAATTTTATTGAAAAAACTCCAAGTGTTTTCAGCTGATTACTTATTAGTATTCAGTTCATTTTATAAACACTTGGAGTTTTTGTTAGTTGTAAAAGTTTAAGCTTAATTCTTAATTTATGCTACTTTATATGGCGAGTTTCTCCACTTATATACACTAGTTATCAAGGCAACGGACATTATATTAATTATAAGTCCATCTGTACGAAGATTTATAAAAGGTAAACTAATACTTAAAGCTGGAAATAACGAAAGATTCATTAATATATTTATAAAAAATTGAACGAAAAATAGTGAGCAAAATCCACTTACTAGTAACTTTCCATAGTTATCTTTAGTTTTCATACTGATAAAACCAATTCTTACTATGAAAGCTAGAACTGTAGCAATTAGTACTATCCCAACTATCCAGCCAAAGCTATAAATGATATAAGTGAGTATAAAATTACTATAATACTCTGGAAGCATGCCATCCTTGAATCCAGTTCTGTGTCCAAATAATCCAGAGGAATTTCTTACTGAATTCAGACGAATATAAAACCATCCAGCACCATAAGGGTATTCTGATGGATTAAGGAAAGCTGCAAGTCTTGTTAGTCTATATTGCTTATTAATGAAACAAAGCACAGAAAATGCAATTAATAAACCTGATTCCATTATAATATACTTTGGTTTAAGCCCAGAAAGTATCATTAAAGTTAGTACAGCTATTGTATAAGTAACCAGAAGACCAAAGTTTGGGATTGTTAAAAATATGAAACAAGGTCCGAACCCTAAAACAAAACCTTTAATTATCTCCTTAATACTAGTCCACTTATAATTAGAGTAAATGCCTGCTAATGAAAGGATTAAAACAAATGAAGATATATAAAATACATCAAAGTAAAGCGGAAAAACACATATCCAATTTTTATTTCCGATTAAATAGCCATAAGTGATTAGTTTAAGTAAAGAAATAAGTATTGAGACAATATACATCTTTTTAGAATGTTTCTTTAAACTTCTATAGTCAATTTTCAACATTACAAAGGTTACAATACTTCCAATAATGGCATGAGGAAGTATTCTACCTATAAAAGTTGGCCCGAATGGGTGGCTAAAGACAGTATTTTCTATAAAACGTGAAGTGAAAAATCCAAACAATACAAATAAAACAGTTATTGCTAGCAAAATCCAATCAGGAGTAGCTTTATGTACCTTGCTAAGACTCTTTCCGATAACTTTAGGATCACCCATTTGAAGGATAGCTTCATCGATAGCAGATTCTTCTTCTTTTCCTTGAGCAATGAACTCTTCAACGATTTCATCTATATGATTGAATAATTCTTCTTTTATGTTCTCGTGTACTTTTTTATTTCTTACTAATAAACAAACTTCTTCTAGATAGTGATTTATTTTTTCATTTCTTACATCAGGCATAAAACCTCATCCCCCAATACTACGTTTACTGCTATGTTAATAACTAAGTTTTTTTAAGCAATTTTATATGGTGAGTTTCTCCAGCGGTATACGCTAGTTATTAAACCAACAGATATTAAATTTATTACAAGGCTACTTCCACCGTAGCTAATAAATGGTAAGCCTATAGCAAAGACTGGCGTCATTGAAAAATTCATTAATATATTAAGAGCAAATTGACCAAAGAAAAATGCGCATAGTCCACTTACAAGTAGTTTTCCGTAGTTATCTTTAGTTTTTATACCAATAAAACCAATCCTAATTATAAATGCTAAAACTGTAGCAATTAGCAGAATTGCAGCTATCCATCCAAAGGTGTAAAGAATATAAGCAAATATAAAATCATTATTCATTTGTAATCTTGATACTATATCATGACTAGAGTTTAAATCGTGTCCAATCAAGTTTGCAGAGCTTCTCAAGGCAGTTAATTGATTGAAAAGCCACCCTGAACCATTAGGATCTTTTGAGTGGTTTAGGAAAATAAAAAATCTTTCAATCCTGTAAGGTTCACTAAAGATAAAATAAACAAAGGATAGCATTAAAGTACTTATTGTAGCTATTATATATCTTAGTTTAAGACTAGAAAATATTAGTAATGATAGTAATGATAGTGTATAAATAGTAAGCTTATCTGCTGAAGGAACTAAAATAAAAATGATACAAGGTATAAAACCTAATACAAGGCCTTTAAGGGTTTCTTTGGAACTGCCCCAATTATAGTTTGCATAAATTCCAGCCAAAGAAAGAATTAATATAAATAGAACAACATTATAAATATTGATAGTAATAGGTCCTAGGTTTATCCAGTTGCTGTATTCATATATATTGTAACCACCCAATATAGATCTAGATGTGAATAATCTAAAGAAAGAAAAAATTATTGTACCTATATAAACGTATTTAGAGTATTTCTTAAAGTTTCTATAGTCTATTTTTAAGATGATAAATGATAATACACAGCCAATAACCGTAAAGATAAGCGTTTTAAATAAATAGTTACTAGATCCATATTCATTTATAGCATTGCTTTTTTCCATAAATCCTATTGTAAAGATTCCAAATAGAACAAATGCAATAGTCATCGCTAGTAGAACCCAATCTGGAGTAGCTTTATGTACTTTATTAAGATTTTTTCCAACAATTTTAGGATCACCCATATGAAGCAAAGCCTCATCAATAGCAACTTCTTCTGATTTTCCTTGAGCAATATATTCTTCAATGATTTCATCTATATGATTGTATAGTTCTTCTTTTATGTTTCCGTGCACTTTTTTGTTTTTTACGAGAAAGCAAACTTTTGTGAGGTAATCATTAATTTTTTCATCTCTTATAACTGACATAAAGTCTCATCCCCCAATACTTTATTTACTGTGTTGGTAAATAATTTCCATTCCTTTTCTTTTTCTTCGAAAAGTTTTCTGCCATCTTGTGTTATTTTATAATATTTTCTCTTTCGTTTACTTTCACCAGCATCCCAATAGGCATCTATAAGATTTTCATTTTCTAATCCATGAAGTATCGGATAAAGTGTGCCTTCTTTAAAGGAAAATATTCCTTTTGAACGTAGCTCCATTTCTTTAATCATTTCATAGCCATACATATCTTTACGATTGAGAAGACTCAATATAAGTATGGTAGTGCTTCCTTTTAATAGTTCTTTGTTGATTTGCATGTTTTCACCCCTTTACCTAGAATAACTATACATAGTATATCTAGGTATATGATAGCAAATTTTTTTTCCATTGTAAACTATAAATATAAGGATTTTACCATTTAAATAATGAAAATTTATATACAACCATACAATTGAACTAAGATATACGAAATGAATAATATTAAATATATGTTAAAATTATGCAAAAACATGCAAGGCATATTTACTTTTAATGAAAAAATTGGTAGAATTCAAATTAAGCAGTGAAAAACTGTAAAATAGTAAGGGGGAAATGAAAATGAAACTATTTCATGGAAAAAAACTATTAATAATGAGTTTTTTTGTCTTCGCATTATTAATAGCACCAGCCAATGTTGCTAAAGCAGCAGTTCTTCAAAGTGGAAGTACAGGAGCAGAGGTAACAGCATTACAACAAAAGCTAATTAGATTAGGATTTTATTTAGGACCTTCAGGTGCAGATGGAGACTTTGGACAATATACTGTGGATGCAGTAAAAGGTATTCAATCTGCTAGTGGAATTACAACTGATGGTATTGTTGGATCTGCAACCAATACTAAAATTACAGAATGGTTATCAAAACCAGCTTATGGTGCAAGTACAGCACACTTCTCTCAATCAGAATTTAAGTGTTCTTGCTGTGGTTCATTAGGAGGAGGTATGAAAACTTCATTACTTCTTAGATTAGAAGCTTTAAGAGCAAAACTAGGTGGAAAATCTACTACAGTTAACTCTGGATACAGATGCGCAAAACACAATGCGGAAGTTGGTGGAGAAGACAATTCATACCACATGAAGAGTGTTGCTGCTGATATCCAAGTTTCTGGTGTAGCTCCATCAACTGTTGCAAGTAATGCAGAAACAATCTTTGGAGATGGTGGTTTAGGAAGATATAGCACATTTACTCACGTAGACGTTAGAGGCTATAGAGCACGTTGGTAAGAAATATAAAAAAATTAAAAATTCTTTATATATAAAGGGACAAGCAAAAAAAATCTCCTCTGTAGATATAGTTATTCTACAGTAGGAGTTTTTTGTTTAGTGCCTAAAGTATAGATATTTTCTTTACAACTTCTCGTAGTAATGAATATGTGGAAATTTTGCAGTTGGTCGCTGTATCATTTAAATATCTTACATGTAATTAAAAGTGAATGAACTGTGAAAATATAAACATAATAAGAAGAGAGCGGCTAGTGTAATTTAAAATATGTTAGGAGGCTGTTAATTGTGGCATTTAAAATCAATGATACGATTACTTGGGTTGGAAAAATCGATTGGGAGCTTAGAAATTTTCATGGAGAAGAGTATTCTACTCACAAGGGTTCTTCCTATAATTCATATTTACTTAGAGATGAAAAAACAGTACTTATTGATACTGTATGGCAACCTTTTACTAAAGAATTTATAGCTAATTTAAAAAAAGAGATTAATTTAGATGAGATAGATTATATTATTGCAAATCATTCAGAGGTGGATCATAGTGGTGCTCTACCAGAGTTGATGAAAGAGATACCTGGAACTCCGATTTATTGTACTAAAAATGGAGCAAAAATGTTAAAGGCTCATTATCACGAAGATTGGAACTTTATAGAGGTTAAAACTGGAGATACTTTAGAAATAGGTAAAAATAAATTGATTTTTATAGAAGCGAGAATGCTCCATTGGCCTGATAGCATGTTTACATATCTAACAGGAGACAATATATTGTTTAGTAACGATGCTTTTGGTCAACATTTTGCATCAGAAGAGATGTATAACGATAAAATTGATAAGGGAGAATTATTCCAAGAAGCCATAAAATATTATGCAAATATATTAACACCATTTAGTCCTCTAGTAGTAAAAAAAATTCAAGAAGTATTGAGTTTTAATTTACCAGTAGATATGATTTGCCCAAGTCACGGTGTTATTTGGAGGGAAGTACCAATTCAGATAATTAATAGGTATGTGGAATGGGCAAATAATTATCAAGAAAACCAAATTACAATAATATACGATACTATGTGGAATGCAACTAGGAGAATGGCAGAAACCATAGCAGAAGGAATAAAAGATGTCAATGAAGATATTGTTGTAAAAATATATAACTCATCAAAAAATGATAAAAATGATATTATAGCGGAGGTATTTAAATCAAAAGCCATATTAGTAGGGTCTTCAACTATAAATAAAGGAATCCTTTCTTCTACAGCAGCAATATTAGAAATGATGAAGGGCTTAGAATTTAAAGAGAAAAAAGCTGCTGCCTTTGGAAGCTATGGTTGGGGTGGTGAAGGCATAAAAATAATCACAAAACAACTTGAAGAAGGTGGATTTGAAATAATGAAAGATGGAATAAAAGAATTATGGAATCCAAATCGTGATGCTTTAGATAGGTGCAGAAATTATGGAAATAGTATAGGTGAAGCATTGAAGGAAAAGGAGTAATATAGAACTTATAGTACTTTAAATTTGATTTTATAAGAATATATAGAGTAAAACTTTTATTTAAAATATTTTCAAGGAATAATCAAATTATAGATTTTATAAAAAGCCATTTGTATTAGAATACGATCTCTGTGGTAAGATGGAAGTAACCTTAAGCTAAAGGAAGGATTAGATATTATGGATGAACACATAGAAAGATATAAAAATATTAAAAAAGATAGCTATGAATTCATTAATAAGAAGCTTAGTGGTTTTATGAAGGATGTTTATCCAAAAGAGACCGTATTTGCTGCGGCAAAGGCATTAGGGATGACATATGGTAAAAAAAAGTTTTCTGTTGATAGTAAAGAAGAGATTTTGTATATTTTCGACTATGCTATAAACGAAGTTGAGATAGCTGGTAAAAAAATTATACAATTATATAAAGAACAAGTAGGGCTAGAGAATGAAAAAGAAGTTGAATTTTCAAAAGCAATAGAAAATTCATATACATCTTTATTTAGAATAGTAAATACTTCAGAAAATAAAGGGCTTATTTTTATGAAGGATTTATTTGGCAACGGGAAAAATACAAGGCTAACAGATATAGTAATGAGCCAAACTACTAATTCTGATATGTTGATATTTACAAGGATATTTTCCTTTGAAGGTATGAATATTTCTTCAGGAATGCATTGTGCTTTTCCCGCAAAGCATGAAAATCAATTATTAAGAGAATATATGGAGTTTTTAAAACAGCAATCTCTTGAGGATACTCAAAAACAACGGTTTATATTCTTTTATAATGCCCATAAAAAAGCAGGTATCCCAAGTGTCTATTGATTATAAAAGATGGGGGTTAAGAAGATGAGAGAATATTTAGGGGAAAAAGTCAAGGTGATTATGGATAGACAAATTGGATCAAAACACCCCAGACATGGCTTTATATATCCACTGAATTATGGGTATATTCCTAACACAGTCTCAGGAGATGGTGAAGAAATAGATGCTTACATTATTGGTGAGTTTCAACCACTAGAAAATTTTCAAGGCTATGTTATAGCAATAATACACAGAATTAATGATAATGAAGACAAGCTAGTGGTTTGTAGAAACTTAAATAAATACAATAAAGAACAAATTTTAGCTTTAACAGAATTTCAGGAAAGATTTTTTCAATCGGAAATTATTATGCACCAAGAATAAAGTATGTCTCAAGGGAAAATTATTTCTCAAGAGTAAAGTAGGTTTTAAGAGTAAAATATGGTTCAAAAACAAAGTTAGAGTGATCAATCTTGGGTAAATAGGTAGATGGGAGAATTTTATGAGTATACTAAAAAGAAATCAGTATTTAAGGAGTATAGAATTAAAACGAGAAGAGATAGAAGATTTCTCAAAATATCCATTCTTTTTGCCAGCAATAATAAATTTAAAAAACTTAGAATTTCATCCAAAGGTCACTTTTATAGTTGGTGAGAATGGCTCAGGAAAATCAACGATTTTAGAAGCAATTGCTGTTAATTATGGCTTTAACCCAGAAGGAGGAACAAAAAACTTTAATTTTTCATCAAGAGATACTCACTCAGATTTAGGGCACTATATTAAGTTGGTGAAAGGATTAAGAAAACCTAAAGATGGATTCTTTTTTCGGGCAGAGAGTTTTTATAATTTTGCTACAAATGTTGAAGACTTAGAAAAAGAAGATCCAGGTTTGCTTCAATCTTATGGAGGGCGGTCACTACATGGACAATCCCACGGTGAATCTTTTTTCTCAGTTTTTATGAATAGATTTTTGGGAAACGGATTGTACATACTTGATGAACCAGAGGCAGCCTTATCTCCTTCAAGGCAAATGTCCATGATCTCAAGAATACATGAACTAGTGGAAAAAGACTCACAATTTATTATTGCAACTCATTCGCCTATAATAATGGCATACCCCGATGCAATTATTTATGAAATAAAAGATGATATTAGACAAGTACAATATCAAGAGACAGAGAATTATATAATAACGAAAAGCTTCCTAAATAAAACTAATGCTATGATAGAGGTACTTATAGACCAAAATATGAAATAATAAGTTACTACTTATGATAAATACTTATCAATCAACAACACTTATCGATAAGAATATAGGATATCTGCTAGTTATAAATGTGATATAATTAAAAATAAGTAAGATAAACCTATATTTGTGTAGAATAATGGAGTAGAGAGATGAGTGAAGAGGAAAGAGTAATTGAATTAGAGACAGAATTTGATTACGGCTATGATATATTCGTTATTCCTGAGAGGGAGATAACCATTGATTTTAATGAATTAAGTCAGGAGAATATACCAGAAAATGCAGAGTTTATTTATATAGTAAAACATGGTGAAAAGAAAAAGTATAAAGTCATAAATACAAAAGAAAAATTACAGGAGTATTCTTCAAACTTAATAAATTACCTTGATCGGGGATTAGGGTTATTAGTTACCTGTGAATGTAATAATATTTATGGGGCTTTTCACGATGTAATATTTTTAGAAAAATTTAAAATTGATTATTCTTCAGAAATGAAAATCACAGAAGATATGTATTTGAATTTTAGTTTTTGTTATTTTATGAAGAACTTAGATTTAGCAAGTGCACAATTTAGTTATATAGCTATCAATGATTCTATAATGAACAGAAATTTTTATATAAGATTTTCTAAGTGTGAAAAATTATTTATAAATAATAATAGATTTAAAAAGAAGATTACTATCAAGGGTTCTGACTTTTATAATTTTCAGATACATCAGTGTAACTACGAAGGAGAATCATTATTCCAAGAAGTAGACATTATGGAGGACTTTATACTGGATAAAATAAAAATCAACAATACATTGGATTTTATAGATTGTAGATTTGAAGGGTTAAGTAAGTTTAATCAAATTGAAATAGAAAAGACAGGAGAATTAAGATTTTCTCACTGTTCCTTCTATAGAACTTCAGAAATTGATTTTGATAAGATTGATGGAAAACTTGGAATATATAGGACTAATTTTGCTGATAAATGTTATTTAGACTATGAACTTTTGGATTATAAAAAGTACAAGCCTTTAATAGATAAAAGTGATTATAACAAAACGAAGTCAAACTATTTTCATGTAGCAGAGATATATAGATCTAACGGAAAAATAGAACAATATCTAGAAACTTTTTATTATTTTAAAAAATATGAGAGATTAGAGAGAAGACAAAAGAATAAGTTAAGCCTTGGAATATTAGATTTTTTAATTGAAAAATCTACAAAGTATTATACAAGTTGGACTAGGACGTTAATGTCCATGGGCTTTATTATGATGATTTTTTTTATATTCTATTGTAATTTCCCGTATCTTCTATTGTATAAAGAAGTTCCAATAAATTCAGAGAACTTATTTGAAATGTTGTTTAAAATGATAGAAAGCTCAAATTTTGATTTCCATTTACTAATAAGTAAGTTTGGAAATGTATTTTATTTTACCATGATGACTTTTACAACTGTAGGGTATGGTGATATTTCTCCACTAAGTTTTATGAAAGCAGCGGCTGGACTTGAAGGGCTTTTAGGAATATTCTTTACATCAAGCTTTGTTGTTGCTTTATCAAGAAAATTTTTAAGATAAACGGCGTTTTCACTGTAATATTTTATATAAGATAACAGTGTTAAGAATGTCAGTCATCGTATAAATTAGACATACCTAAATTTCAAATTTGAAATTCATTAAATTCTACTGAATGAATTGAGGATTTATATACAATAATATAAAAGATAGAACTATTTGAAAGGGTGTGTTTTTTATGTCAGTTAAGAATGCGATGACTGCGGACTTCTTACGTTCAGCCTATGGTGGAGAAAGTATGGCTAACCAAAGATATCTTGTGTGGGGTGAAGCTGCTGAGAAGGACGGTTTTCCTAATATAGGTAGACTTTTTAGGGGAGTAGCTTATGCAGAATGGGTTCATGGTAAGAATCATTTTAATGTTTTAAAGGATGAACTTGGAGATAAAACTGTTGTAGCTGGTGCAATATTTGGACTAAAGACAGTGGTTGACAATCTTCAAGGTGCCATCAATGGAGAAATACATGAGGTAGAACAGATGTATCCAGTGTACCTTGAAACAGCAAATTTCCAAAATGAAAAAGATGCTCAAAGATCCTTTAGATTTGCATTGGAAGTTGAAAAAATCCATGCTAAGTTATTTACTGATGCTCAAAATTTAGCAAAGGAAGGAAAAGACATGGGCGGTGAACCTATTTATGTATGTCCTGTCTGTGGATATACTGAAATAGGTGCTAATGTAGATAAATGTCCAATATGTGGAACTGATAAAAGTATGTTTAAACAATTCTAATATTCTTATAATTAGGACTAAGTTAATCACTATATACTATATATTATCTATTAGACTTTCTTTTTTAGCTTTTAATAAAGAAAAGGTAGGAGTAACACTCGGAAGTGGGTTTTACTCCTATTTTTTTATAAAGTCATAGATTTTTTTATTAATTTGTATTTTTTCTGTTAAGTACACATGTCTCCATATAATAAGTATCCTTAAATATTACATGGTTTTATTGGTACTCAGGTAACTCTTTTTTAAAGTGAAAATTGGCACCTTTTTTTAGTTTGATATATTGTATTGAGATAAAATCACTAACAATACAAAGTATAGCATAAAATATAAATATTGCAGGTAAAGAAAGTGTTGGTAGTACAATTAGAGACCAGCTTATTATCATCCAATGTATACAATAAATTTCTGTAACATTTTTACTCCATCGTACAAGTGCTCTTTTTATGATATATGGTATATGTGGTGTAATAAAATATACTGTACTTGCCCAGCAAATTACAAAAGCGAGAATAGTGATATTGCCGATGATGTCATGATGATAGTAGCCTTCTTGAAAAAGACCATCAACAGCTCCAAAGTCAACGCCTTTAAGATATGAATACTCAGCAAAAAGAATTAGAACTGCAAAGGATACATAGAAAGATAATTTATAAAGTACTTGCTTGTCCTTGCAATATATGAGCAGTTGTCCAAATAAATATCCAAATACAGGGTATATTATCCAAGTTAAGAAAGGAAACCAAGAGTCTTTATTAGTACTCCAAAGAAGGCCAAGAAGTGAGTCTATTACATGGTTGCCAGTACATGCCCCAGCAAGGACAAGATTTAGCCCTGCAAATACTATAGAAGCTAGTAGATAATATAGATTTCTAAATCTATATTTTTTAGTTATACCGAAAAACATAAAGGCAATTCCGGCAAATTGTAATATGTCTACACCCCAGAAAAGTTCCACTGCCTCGGTATAATCCTCGATATTTCCCGTAGTAATATACACTATAATATTGGGTAAAAAGTCTCTAAAAAAATTCAGGGCATAGGCAAATAGAAACAAATATAGTCCTCTCTTAAAAAGCGCTTTTGCATCGTTGTTTCTAGAGTAAACAATGCCAAGTCCAAGAAGAAACATAAATACTGGTGCTGACGGGGGACTTCCTAAAAATTCAATAACATATGTAGATGTTTTGGGAGCAAGAGGCCAAGTACTAAATTCCTCAAAACAATGAACTAGAACCATGAATAAGATGGAAAAGCCTTTTAAGATATCAAGCTCAGTTTGTCTTTCAGTATTAATAGGGTCTAGTGAAAATAATGAAATTTTATTAACCATAATAATGCTCCTTTTCTATAAGGTATCTTAACTTAAGTAATAGTTTTAAGATGCCTATTATATTTTTAATAATTAAGCTTTTATAAATAAATAATTATATAAAAAGTTGAGTTTAATTGAAAAAATATTTATAAAAGTTAATATATAACATATTACACCGAAAATACAAATGTAATGTATTTCTTATAAAGATTTAATTAATTGTTAACATTTTTTTCAGTTAAGTTTCAATGACACAAAAAATAAAAGACATTAGGAAATTAAATAGTTTTTTAAAAAATTTTTATAAACTTAGATTAAAAAAATTAAAGCCTATATCTTCTTATAAAACGAAGATATAGGCTTTTGATATATAGGATTTTTAGTTTATACGTAAAATTTATTATGCAGATGTATGAAATTGTTTATATTTACCTATGTGAAAATACATGTGTTAAGGTTTAATAATTGACATTATTTGTAGTGAAACATACAATGATAACACAGTAAACAAATAAGAAAAGTAAGAAAAACGATTTACGTCTATATTAACTAAAAGGCGAAAGGAAGATGAACAATGAGTAGGAAATTATTTACCTCAGAATCGGTAACAGAAGGACATCCAGATAAAATATGTGATCAAGTGTCAGATGCTATTTTAGATGAAATATTGAAACAAGATCCAGAAGGAAGAGTTGCTTGTGAAACGGCGACAGGAACAGGTTTTATAAATGTTTTTGGTGAGATATCTACAAAAGTATATGTTGATATACCAAAGGTAGTTAGAGAAACAATTAAGGAAATCGGATATACAAGTGGTGAATATGGGTTTGATTATAAAACTTGTGCAGTACAAACAGCTATAGATGAACAATCAAGAGATATTGCTATAGGAGTTGACACTGCTAAAGAAGCAAGAGAAGGAGAAGAGGACAAGTATGCTTTAACTGGAGCTGGGGACCAAGGATTAATGTTCGGTTATGCGACAGATGAAACAGCTGAATATCTTCCACTTCCAATAACCCTTGCTCAAAAGTTAGCAAAAAGATTATCAGAGGTTAGGAAAAATGGAACTCTTCCATATCTTAGACCAGACGGTAAAACGCAAGTAACTATTGAATATGAGAACGATACTCCAATAAGAGTAGATGTAATAGTAATCTCTACCCAACATGCTCCAGAAATAACACTAGAACAAATTCAAAAGGATTTATTACAAGAGGTAGTAGGAGCAGTAGTCCCATCTGAATTATTAGATGAACATACAAAATACTATATAAATCCAACTGGAAGATTTGTTATTGGTGGGCCGCAAGGGGATGCTGGGTTAACTGGAAGAAAGATAATTGTTGATACTTATGGTGGATATTCAAGACATGGTGGTGGTGCATTCTCAGGAAAGGATCCAACAAAAGTAGATAGATCAGGTGCATATGCAGCAAGGTGGATTGCAAAAAATTTAGTTGCAGCAGGAGTCGCTAAAAAGTTAGAAATACAAATATCTTATGCTATAGGAGTTGCAAGTCCAGTATCTATAACAGTTGACACTTTTGGAACAGGAAAAGTTAGTGATGACGATATATCAGAAATAATAAGTAAGGAATTTGATTTAAGACCAGCAGCAATAATAGAAACCTTAAATTTAAAAAGACCTATATACAAGCAAACAGCAGCATATGGTCATTTTGGTAGAGTGGATTTAGAACTTCCTTGGGAAGAATTAAATAAGGTTGAAGATATAAAAAAATATTTATAAACCTTTAGTAGGATGGGGGTAACGCAAATGAAAAAGAATAGATTGTTTAGCCTTATAGCTATTTTAGGGATTACTCTTATAAATGTTACGGGCTGCAATAGTAATGAAAAAATAGTAACAAAAGACGTTAGTATAAATAAAACAGCTGATAAGGTGAAAATAGGCTTTGTAGATGTTACAGGTACAGGACAAATCTCCAGTACATTAGGTCTTGCTAGAGATAGTGGATTTGTTGATGAAGAGTTAAAAAAGGTAGGAGCAGAAGCAGAATTTGTTCCTATGACTGGTGCAGGACCAGCTATCAATGAAGCCTTAGCTAGTAAGAATTTAGATATTGGTAATTTAGGTGATGTACCAGCTATTATTGGTAAAGCAGCTGGAATAGATACGGAACTAATAAGCTCTGCAGGGCTTGTTAACGGTGCATCTCTTATAGTTCCAAAGAATTCTACTGTTACCTCTGTAAAAGATTTAAAGGGAAAGAAGATTGCTACTCAAAAGGGAGCATTTATGCACAAGGTACTTATTGATATTTTAAAAAGTAATGGACTTAAGGTTGAAGATATTGAATTTGTAAACATGAATGCTCAAGACTCAGCAGATGCGCTAGTTTCAGGAAATGTTGACGGGGCAGTTATTGGCGGAATTACTTTAGGAAAGCTTGTGCTGAATGGGCAAGCAAAGGTGATAGTAGATTATAGAGACAATCCGCAGTGGAATACTGCTAGCTACACCATAGTAAGAACAGAGTTTGCTAAGAATAACCCAGATATAGTTAAAGCAATATTAAAATCATTAGTAAGAGCTAAAAAGCTTTGTGACCAAGATTCTACTGCAAGTTTAGAACAATGGAAAAGAGCAGGGAATTCTGAGGAGACTTATAAATACTTATATCCTAAAAATGATTATGTAGATGAAATAGAAATAAGTAGTGAAACTATTAATAGTGGAAAATCAACTATAGAATTTTTGAAGAATAATAGTTTGATAAAAAATGATGTAGATTTCAATAAATGGATTAATAAAAGTTATTATGAAGAAGTAAAAAATGGTTGATTAAACTAAGCAACTAGTTTATATCAACTAATAAAGGATCGAAGGAGGGAAACAAATGAGTGATATTAAAGAAATTCTCTATAAAGAGTTGGAGTTAAAGGCTAAGGTAAATATTGAGGGTATAAATGCTGATCCTAAAATCTTTAAGCATCTTGATTTAGGAGGGGAATATCAAGAACAAATACACTCACTTTTCGAAATGGATCATCAGGAGCATGTTGGAATCAGTTTTCCTTGTGGATTTATATCACCAAATGGCCTTAGATATAATTTTTGCTGGGATGTTAAGTCAAGGTTTTCTATTAAATACAGTGAGGGAAAATATTATTTGGCTGAAGATGACAAAGAACTTTTTCAAGTTGAATTTGATAAAAGACCTCATTATTATAGCTTAAAAACTTCAGATGGAACAGCTATGTCTCATGTAGCAAGTTTTACCCCAGGAGGAACTATTGGGGTAGCTTATAGTAATGAATGTGCTCTTAAGGATAAAGGATTAGATTGCTTATTTTGTAATGCCAACGCTACTAAAGATACCTATGCAGCTAAAGAAAATATAACGTGGAAAAATCCAAAGCAAATAGGAGAAGCAGTGGCAGCAGCTTTCAAATATGATAATGGAAAACATGTCAATATAACTGGTGGATTTATACCAGAAAGAAGAGAAGTTGATTATTACATAGATGTAGCTGAAGCTATTCAGGAGCATACAGGACTTGAAGATTTTAATGGGACGGCTGTAATAGGAGCACCAGAGGATCTTAGTGTAATAGATAAATATAAGGAAGCTGGTTTTAGAACTATAGCTATTCAATTAGAAATATGGGACCAAAATATATTCAAGACAATTTGCCCAGGAAAACAAAGTGAATGTGGTGGCTGGCAACATTGGGTAGATGCCCTTGAATATGCAGTAAAAGTCTTTGGTTTTGGAAAAGTTAGAACAGGTTTTGTTACTGGGATAGAACCTAAGAATAAAACTTTAGAAGGTGTAGAATATTTTGCATCAAAGGGGATTTTAAGTTTGACAAATGCGTGGAATCCTAATCCAGGATCAAAGCTTGAGGGACATAGGACACCAACTCCAGAATGGCATTTAGATATGGCGAAAAAGACTTATGCGATATTTAAAAAAGCTGGATTCACTTATGAACAGTACTTTGATGTTTCGCCATCACCTGACTTTTTAGTTCATGATATTTATAGGATAGAAGAACAGCGCTTGCCTATTTTTAAGGAAAAGAATGTTTAAAAAGATATTCTGTAATGATGTGAAAAAGCAGAAGTTTGAGATTATTGGAGGCAACCTATTATTTGGGTTTGTAGTAATCAATATTTTAACAGGTATGTGCGCTGGAATTATTTCTATGGTTTTACCTCTTTTTGTAGTAAGTATTGGAGCAACTGCAAGTGAGGTTGGAATTATAAGGGGAATATCAGGTATAGGAGCCTTGGTTATGGTGCTACCTTCAGGTTTACTAGTAGATAATTTCGGTTCCAAGAAATTATATATTGTGGGCAGTATTTTTAGTACGCTAACAACAGTTGTATTAGCATTTTCATCATCGCCATTGATAATTATTATTTCTATGGCACTTCAGGGTTTTTCAAACTCTCTAAGATTTACATCATTAAATGCAGCATTTTTCAGTAAGTTAAATGAAATTGGAATAAAAAAGTCAGGATGGTATAGAGGGGCAATGTCTATTGGATTAACCTTTGTTGGTCCATTACTTGGGGGGTATTTTATAAGTACATTTAGTTATTTTGCAATATTTAATATAACTGCAATGTTGACTCTTCTACCTATAGTTCCTTTATTACTTCTGATACTTATGGAAGATAGAAAGAGAAAAAATATAATAGTTAAATTTAAGATCTTGGAGCAATTAAAGGAGTTTAAGGAGTTATTAAAAGATAATGTTTTAAGGCAAACGGTAATAATTGAGGGAATTAGCACTGCATGCTTCTCATCATTTCTTACATTTATTGTGGTTTACATGGTTAACATTTTGAAGGTAGATGTTAAGTATGCATCATGGTTTTTGATAGCAGAAGGAGTAGCTTATATTTTAGTAGTGTTTTTAGGGGGAGGACTGTTATACAGATATAGTAGGAAGACATTGTATATAATAAGTCTTTTAGCAATGGCATTAGGATTATTAGGTATAGGAACATCTCAAAATATTTGGGTGATTTTTTTAGGCATAATAATACTTGGTGCTGGTACAGGGCTATTAAATATCGTGACTTATTCTAGTTTAGGAAATGTAAAGGGGAAAAAAGGGAAGGTATCAAGTGCACTATCAGCTTGTACGGGAATAGGAACTACTTTTGGACCAATGTTTGGTGGATTTATTGGAGACGCGCTTAGTTATAAGTTTATTTTCCTAACTTATATACCAATACTTTTATTGGTGTTAAGTTATCTATTCTTAACTAAAAGTAGGGCAGTGGAAATGAAGGCAGTCAAAAACATTTCTTAATCATTAGAGCTAATTATGTTTTCAAAAATAAATTGGCTAAATTCAATTATTTTATGTGGAATGAAGTAGCAAATATATTTGAGTTTCTGAGTGTTGAAATTTTGCAGACAAGTATTTACTATGTACGAGTATTATGCGTTTAGTACAAGAGAGTTTGTTCAGAGATATTTAAAGATATGATAGTAGTTTTTTAAGTAATACATTATAAATAAGTAAGATAATTATAAAAAATAATAAGGGGTGGAAGTATGAGTACAGATGAAAGAAAAACAGTTCTTTACGAGGAGTTAAGATTAAAGAATCAATTATTGGTTGAAGGAATCAATGTTGATCCTGATATATTTAAAAATTTAGATTTAGGTGGCACTATAAAGGAACAGGTAAATGCTTTATTTGCAGTTGATCATCATGGGCATACGGGAATTGATTTTCCAGCATGTATAATCTTACCAAAGGGATTCCGTGTTGGTTTTCATTGGGATAAAGGTAGTCAATATTCTCTTAAATATAATGATGGAAGATTCCAGTTGTTTGACGGAGACAAGCTGATAATAGATAAGGTCATCTTTGAGAAAAGACCTAATTATTACAGTTTAAAGACCTCTGATGGAACTTCAATGGCAACAGTAGCGCAAGATTATGGATATAATCATGTGTTTGTAGCTTATAGCAATGAATGTGCCTTAAAGGACAAAGGTAAGGATTGCTTATTCTGTAATATAAATGCCACTAAAGATTTATATGCCGAGAGTCAAAATATAAAATGGAAAACTGCAAAGCAGATAGGTGAAACTGTGGCTGCTGCATATAAAGAAGGAAATAATAAGGTAACAATCAGTGGGGGATTCATACCAGAAAGAAGAGAAGTTGATTATTATATAGATGTTGCTGAAGCTATAAAAGAATACACTGGATTACAAGACTTCAACGGAACAGCTACTATTGGTGCACCTTTGGATTTTAGTGTTTTTGATAAATATAAAGAGGCTGGATACAGAACTGTGGCAATTAACTTAGAAGTTTGGGATGAAAACATATTTAAAACTATTTGCCCAGGTAAAAGTGAAGAATGTGGCGGAAGAGAAAACTGGTTAAATGCTATTGAATATGCATTAAAAGTCTTTGGAAAATTTAAAGTAAGATCAACTTTTGTATCAGGACTTGAACCTAAGTCATCGATACTTGAAGCTGTTGAATATCTTGTATCAAGAGGTGTAATAGCTAGCCCTAGCCAATGGAATGTAAATGTAGGCTCAGCTCTTGAGGGACATCGTACACCTAGACCAGAGTGGCATTTTGAGGTAGCTACTAAAACTGTTGCTATATACAGAAAGTATGGAGTTACTTGGGATGAATTAAATGATGCAAATGCTAGTGCAGATACCTTAATTCACGATATTTTTAGAGTGGAAGAAGGCTTAGTATAAAAATTACAGGATCAAGTTATAGCATTAATGGAAAGAATTACACCTCAGATAAAAGCATTTTATTTTGATGGGGTTACATGATTAAGTCTAACTAATACAAATAAACTTAGTGAACATGTATGAACCATTAATTCTTCTAGGTTTTTAATAAGCTATAAAAAAACAAAGGGCAAAGAGTTCTAGGGTATGATATAAAACTATGAAATATAGATACTAGCGGTTATGAAGATGATTTAAAAAATTTGAGCTAGCTATATTAGGATAACATCAAGATTTAACATTTAAAACCTATAATATGTAAAAAAGGGGGAAATAAAATGTCAAGTTGCAATAAAAAAATTAAAGAGTATATAGCTAATAGTCCTTCAGCCATATTAGCTACTGTGGATTCAGAAAACAATCCTAACTTAAGAGCCATTGGAGGGTATGGAGTAGATGAATTTACAGTTTATTTTTCAACAGCTAAGAAAAGTAACAAAGTAAAGCAGATTGAGGAAAATAACAATATATCACTTTTGTTCCAACATGAAAATCAAAAAATGCCTAATTTCATCAATGTAGAAATAAAAGGTATAGCAGAAAATTTGGAGGATGAAGAAGCTTTTAATGAAGGTTTTAAATTTATAGCAGAAAGAAGACCAAAACTAAAGGCATCAAAAGAAACTCATAATATCTATAAAATAACACCTAAGCAAATAAAGGTTCTAGATTTTTCAAAAGAAAATCCAGATGAAAAAATCAGAATAATAGAAGTATAAATTCAGTAGGCGTACTTACTAGAAGTAACTTTAGAGAGTAAAAGTAGCTTTAAATAATGAAGTGTTATTTAGTGAAATATGTTAAAAAGTTAAATATAGATATTTATAAATATCTATAATTTTCACCTAGATATTTGAAATAAGAACTCGACTTGAGCATTAATTTAAAGTTATTGCTCAAGTCGAGTTAGCTATATACAGACATTTTTGTATATGTATTCAGGGTGAAAAATAAGTCAGTCTAGAAGTTGAAAGATTTTTATAATTAGATATATAGAGGAGCGATTATTATGAAAAAAGTTATAGCAACAATTTTAATATTGGCAACGTCAACGTTAGCTTTAGTAGGTTGCGGACAGAAGCAGGAATCAAATGTAAAAAAACAAGGGGATACAAGTTCACAAAAGGTCGTTAGATTAGGAAGTGCAACTACAAGTAATTTCTTAGGAGAACTTGCTGGAGTAGCACAAGATAAGAAGTTTATCGAGGAAGAATTAGAAAAGAAAGGATATAAAGTTGAATATATAAATTTTCCAGCAGCAGGACCTGCAGTAAATGAAGCTTTTGTTGGAGGAAGCATTGATGTTGCACATTATGGAGATTTACCACCAACAGTATTAAGGTCAAAGGGGCAAGATGTTAAGATCCTTGCAATTACTAATAATGAGTATAATATGGATCTTGTTGTGCAACCAGATTCAGATATTAAATTTGTAGAGGACATAAAAGGTAAAAAGATAATAGTTGGAAAAGGAACAATTTATCAACAATATTTCGGAAACATAATTAAAGAGCATGGTGTAAGTGAGAAGGATGTAGAAGTATTAAATGTAGTTGCAGAAGCACAATCAACATTTTCATCTAAAAATGCAGATGGATATGTAACCAGCCATGTAATAGCACAAAAGCTTGTGAAGGAGGGGCTAGGAAGAATTGTAATTTCAAGCGTCGATAAACCAGAGTATGCAAACCAAACAGTCTTTGTTGGGAAAACTGCTTATATAAAGGAAAATCCAGATGTTCCAGTGGCAATTATAAAAGCCTTGTTAAGAGCTAAAGAGTTTGTTATTAAAAATCCAGAAGAATCATATAAGATAATGGCTCAAGCAGGATATCCGGTAGAAGCTATAAAAGAAGCGTATAGTTATGATAAAGGAAAATTTAACTTCTTTACTTTAGATATAGATGAAGGTTCTGTGGCAAAGCTGAAAAATCTAAATAAATTTTTACGTGAGCAAAATCTAACTGCAAAGGATGTAAATGTAGATGATTTTGTTGATAATAGCTACTATGAAAAAGCCTTAGAAGAATTTAATAAAAAATAAAAATACAAAGAGTTTAATGTTCAAAAATTTATTTATCCTCGTAATTCTGATACTTTGAGTACGTAAGGAAGTTTTTTATAGAAAACATTATAAGGATAAAAAAATTCTCAATGAGAAATTAAGGTTTGAACTTAGAACCCTATAGGATAAAGTTTACTTTTATCTACGTGAAAATATATCTATTAGGTAAGATGAATTGACATCTTATAGGGTGCAACATACAATAATAACATACAAAACATATGTGAAAAGTAGTAATTGAAGTAAACTTAGCACAGAAGGGAGAGCAATCATGAGTAAGATAGGAAAACATATAGCTATTTATGGAAAAGGAGGTATTGGTAAATCAACTACAACTTCTAATATAAGTGCAGCATTAGCAGAGGCTGGATATAAGGTTATTCAAATAGGATGTGACCCAAAAAGTGACTCTACTAATACTCTTAGAGGAAATAATTATTTGCCAACGGTTTTAGATAGTATGAGAGAAGGCAAAAAGGTACACTTGTCAGATGTATCAGTTGTAGGGTATGGTGGAATACTTTGTATCGAATCAGGCGGACCAGTTCCAGGAGTAGGATGTGCAGGGAGAGGAATTAATGCTGCAGTAAACTTACTTCAAGATTTAAATCTTTTTGAAGAATATAAACCTGACTATGTTTTATATGACGTCTTAGGTGATGTTGTTTGCGGTGGTTTTGCAGTTCCTATAAGAGATGGAATTACTGATAGAGCTTATGTAGTTAGTTCATCTGACTTTATGGCAATTTACGCAGCTAATAATTTATTTAAAGCTATAAATAAATATGCACCATCAGGTGGAGCAAAGCTTGGTGGAGTTATTGCAAATGGCTTAACAGCTGGATATTCAAAAGCAATAGTAGATGATTTTGCATCGAAGACAGGTACTAATGTAGCTGGATATATACCTCGCTCTTTAGTGGTTTCTCAGAGTGAATTATTTGGTAAAACAGTAATTGAAGCAAATCCAAAGGCTGAACATGCAGATATATACAGAGACTTGGCAAAACATATCGCAACTAATGAAGAATTAGTAGTTCCAAATCCATTAGGTGTAAGTGAGTTGAGAGATTGGGCAAGAGAATGGGGCGACAAAATTTACGATAACCAAACAGGAGTTGTTGAGGGCAGTCTTGGTATATAAGGAGAGTGATGTTCATGAGTTTGTTTAATGGTAATAAGCTTCAAGGAAGAGAGAAAAGATTAAGTACCTTAAGTGCTTATGTAGGAACAGCTCATAAGCTTGTTAAAGAAGAGGAAGATAGACAAAATATAAGAACTTTTTCAGAAGCTACATATGATGAAGTAATTTATGCATTAAAAGCAATTTTAGATATAGAGGATTCTGTTACAGTGATTCATGGTCCAGCAGGTTGCAGTACCTCAAAAATCCACTACTTTGCAGAGGGAAGTAAATCAAGCTGGTATGTAACTAATTTAAATGAAAGAGATACTATTTTAGGTGGAGATGAGAAGTTAAGAGAGACTATTACTTTAGCTTATAAGAAACATGAACCTAAAATAATCTTTGTTTTAGCTACTGCTGTAGTAGCAATAAATAATGATGATATTAGTGCAGTTGTTTTAGAACTTGAGGAAGAGTTAGAAACTAAAATAGTACCGATTTTTACAGATGGATTTAAATCTAAAACTGCAATAAATGGATATGATGTGGTGCTTCATGCCATCGGTAAATATTTAGTTAATGGAAACAAGGAAGACGAAAAGGAGAACTTTTTAAATTTAATTTCTGTATCAGAGAATAATAGAAATCTTATTGAGATTCTTTTGTTTCTTAAAGAATTAGGGATAAATACAAATACTATTCCAAAGTTTTCAAGATATGAGGATATAAAAAAAGCTTCAAGAGCAAAGGTATCTATTGCATTAAATGATGACGAAGGGTATTTTCTCGGAAGAGGTCTAGAGGAACATTATAATGTTCCGTATATAAGTTCTGTAATTCCTATAGGAAGAAAAAACACAGAAAAGTGGCTTTCGCTAGTTTCTGAATTGTTCAATGTTACAGATGTTGCAAGAAAAATCATAGATAAGGAAGCTTTGAATAAACGAAAACTAATTGAAGAAGCGCCTTTATCAAAGTTAAAGTTTTACATAGATTTGCCAACTTCTATAGGAATCAGTTTAGTGTCCTTGATTAAGGAACTTGGGGGAGACGTTATAGGATTAACAGTGGATGAGGTAGATGAAATTAATAAAGGCAAACTGGAAGGGTTAAAGTATGATTTACCTATTCATGTTGCTAGTGGACAAACTTTTGAAGTAGCTAATATTTTATATAAGTTAAAGCCAGATATTTATATTGGGTCACCTTACAAAACCTCATGGGCTGCGAAACTTGGAGTTATACCTATATCTATTGGTAAATCAGCACTCTATGGATTTAACGGAGATGAGAACTTAGTGAAGTTAGTTAAATCCGCTATAAGAGGTAAGGAAGCTACTGATAATAATGCAACACTATTATATGAAGAACAACTACCATACAAGGAAGCTTGGCTAAAGAAGAGCACCAATTGGTATATAAAACAGGAGGTGAAATAGTATGTCACAAGGATTAGAAAAATCTCGCAATAGTTGTGCACTGCAAGGTGCTATTAATGTGCTATCTGAAGTCCATAGAGTTGTGCCTATAGTACATTCAACAGCTGGTTGTACTATTCAACAAGCACTAGTCAATAGGGTAAGTAGTCATAGTGGTTTTGATATTCCATCAACGAATATCATAGAAAAACAAGTTATTTTTGGTGGAGGATCAAGACTAAGAGAGGAAATAAAGAATACTGTAAAAGTTGTTGAGGGAGATTTATATGTTGCTTTAAGTGGATGTTCTTCAGAACTTGTTGGGGATGATGTAATTACAATGGCAAAGGAAGCACAAGAACAAGGTGAGCCTGTGATATATTTTAAGGCTCCAGGTTTTAAAGGGAAAACTCATTTAGGTTATGAAGGAGTTGTAAATGCAATAATAAATCAGCTTCCACAGGTAACTAAAGTAAATACTGAAAAAGATCTAAAGTTAGTAAATATATTTGGAATTATACCAGGCCAAGATATAAATTGGATAGGTAATCTAGAAGAACTAAAAAGGATACTTGAAGCTATAGGTTTAAAAGCTAATATTCTATTTGGATTTGGACAAGGAATAGAACAGTGGAAGGATGTTCCTTCAGCTGCATTAAATTTAGTTTTTTCTAAATGGGGAATAGCTGTTGGAGAAAACCTTAAAAAGAATTATGGGATTCCATTTTTAACACTAAAAGCTAATCCAGTAGGTGCACATGACACTGCGAAGTTTATTAGTGAAGTAGTGGAGATATTAGATTTGGACAAAGAAAAAGCCCGAGAGTTTATCAATAATGAAAAGAAGAAAGAAGAATATTATCTTAATAATATTTTCAGTTTATATGTTGATTATAATTTTTATAAAACTTACGGCATTGTCGGTGATGAGAGTATAGTCAACGGAATAAGTAGTTTCTTAACCAAAACCCTTGGATTATCTACTGGAGTGAAAGTTTTTACAGATCCAATAGGCGAAGAAGCGAAGGAAGCTTTAGAAAATGAGAAAAGTGAAGAAAATGTATATTATGCGGAAGATTTTGATGAGATTGAAGATATCCTAAAAGCTAATGACATTGAATTGATTTTGGGAAGTTCTTTGGAAAAAAGTATTTCTGAAGCCTTAAATATTCCTTTGCAAGTAGTTTCATGCCCAGAAGTAGATAATATTATTTTAAATAGAAGCTATATAGGCTTCAATGGAGCAATCAACATATTAGAAGATTTAACTACTGTACTTTTAAATCATCATAGAAAGTCAGAAGAAAAGCTTCGAAAAGAAATAAACGCATTAATTATTTAAATTTCAACTTTAAGCTATAGAAGAAATATGCCTCTGTATTTTGAGAGGCTTTTTTTCTATATAGGTATCAAGAAAAAATATAGTTTGGAGGTAAGGAGAATGGAAGGAACTGAAAAAACTGCTATAGGTAAAGATAAAAAATTAGGAACTGATAATAAAATATTAAGTTTAAAATCAATAGTAAAATATATTAACTATATTGCACTGCCTGTGATTATTGTATTAGCTTGGAATTATGTAACTAAAAATGAGATATTCTCATCTGCTATTTTACCATCAATATCTACAGTACTTTTATCATTTAAAACTCAACTAATCTCTGGGCAATTGATTGGTGATGCAACTATTAGTTTAAAAAGAGTAGTTGAAGGTTATCTTATATCTGCAGTTTTAGGTATTTTTTCTGGAGTGATAATGGGGATGAATAGCAAAGTAGATAAGTTCTTCTTTTTTGTTTTTAGTGCAATAAGACAAATCCCAATGCTTGCATGGATTCCATTGATAGTACTATGGTTTGGCATAGGGGAATTATCTAAAATAATTGTTATTATTTTAGCATCATTTTTCCCAATACTATTGAATACAGTAAGTGGAATAAAGAGAACTGATAAAGGACTTATTGAAGTTGGAAACATGTACAACCTAAGTAGATGGAAGAAGTTTAGAAAAATTTATTTCCCCTCTGCACTTCCTTCAATTTTTGTAGGACTCAAATTAGGACTTGGAATATCATGGATGGCAGTTGTTGGAGCAGAAATTATTGCTGCAAGTTCTGGAATAGGATATAGAATGAACGATGCAAGAAGTTTAATGCAACCAGAGGTTGTTTTTGTTGGAATGATCGTTATTGCGTTAATAGGATTAATAATGGATTTTGTTTTAACAAAGGTATCAAAAAAGATAACTCCATGGGAAAATACAAAATAACGGAGGAATGGCTATGAGTGAAAATAAATTAGCGATAAATGCTTTAAATAAAAGTTTTAAGGTTCAAGGCGAAAATGTAGATATCTTAAGTGATATTAATTTAAATATAAAAGAAGGAGAGTTTTTAGTAATAGTAGGACATAGTGGATGTGGTAAGAGTACTCTACTAAAAATTATCTCAGGATTATTAGATTACGACAGCGGTAACGTTATTTTAGACGACAAAATAATAACAAAACCTGATGTAGATAGAGGGATGATATTTCAGGAACATAGATTATTTCCATGGCTTACTATTAAAGATAATGTAGCGATTGGACTTGATGGAGTTGCAAAAGAAAAGAAGTTGGAACTTGTTGGCAAATATTTAAAATTAGTTAAGTTAGAAGGTTTCGAAAATGCGTATCCTAGTCAGTTATCTGGGGGGATGTCACAAAGGGCAGCAATAGCTAGGTCACTTGTTACAAATCCAGAAGTATTGTTATTAGATGAACCTTTTGGGGCTTTAGATGCATTGACCAAAATCACTATGCAGCAAGAGATTCTTAAGATATGGGAAAAAGAAAAAACAACTATGATCATGGTAACTCATGATATAGAAGAAGCTGTATTTTTAGCTGATAGGATAGTAGTTATGTCTGCAAGACCAGGAAAAATAAAAGAAATAGTTCCAGTTAATTTAGGAAGACCAAGAGATAGAGGTAGTGCAGATTTTGCTAGGATAAAGAAAAAAATATATTCTTATTTCTTCGAAGATGCAGAAACTCATATTGAATACAATATATAAGAAAAGTGAAGATAATAAAAGGAGGGATTGAAATGGGACATCCAACTATTTATCCAACAGGAGTAACTCTTTATAATCCAAAGAAGGCTTGGAGTGGCTATACGATTTTTCAAGTAAAAGGATTAGGGGCACTTTTAATAAATATGAATGGAAAGGAAGTTAAGCTGTGGAGAAACCTGCAGGGCTTTCCTAATAAAATATTGCCAGGTGGATACGTTCTAGGAAGTACAGGGGAAAGAAATACTGCATATGGAATGCAAGATATGCTGGACTTAGTACAGGTGGACTGGGATGGAAATATTGTTTGGAAATTCGACCAAAAAGAATTTATAGCTGATCCTGGAGAAATACCACAATGGATGGCAAGACAACATCATGATTATCAAAGAGAAGGCAGTACCGTTGGTTATTATGCACCAGAATCGGAACCACTAGTAGATAAAGGAAATACCTTGATACTTACCCATGAGAATGTAAAAAATACTAAAATAACAGACAAGTTACTGTTGGATGATAAAATTATAGAAGTAAATTGGGAGGGAAAGATTATTTGGGAATGGAGCCCTAATGAGCGTTTTGATGAATTAGGTTTTGATGAAAGTGCGAAAAATATACTTTATAGAGATCCAAACATGAGGCCTGCTGGTGGCGGAATGGGAGATTGGCTCCATATAAATTCCTTATCATTACTTGGACCGAATAAATGGTATGATGAAGGTGATGAACGCTTCAATCCAGAGAATATTATCTGGGATAGCCGAGAAGCTAATATTATAGCAATTGTAGAAAAGAAGAGTGGAAAAATTGTTTGGAAGCTTGGACCCAATTATGACCACAGTGAAGAACTTAAGAAGTTAGGATGGATAATTGGCCAACACCATGTACATTTGATACCAAAAGGACTACCAGGAGAAGGAAATATATTGATCTTTGATAATGGTGGATGGGCTGGATATGGAAGTACTAATCCTGTATCACCAACTGGACGCCAGAATGCCCATAGGGATTATTCGAGGGTTTTAGAAGTTAATCCGGTTACATTAGAAATAGTGTGGCAATATACACCTAAGGAAGCAGGTTTACTTGAACCACTCGATTCTAGCAGATTTTATAGTCCATTTGTAAGTAGTGTTCAAAGATTACCAAATGGGAACACATTAATAACAGAAGGCTCAGATGGTCGTATTTTTGAAGTGACAGTAGAACATGAAATCGTCTGGGAGTATATAAATCCATATAAGGATGAAAAAAAGCTACCAAGTATGAATATGGTTTATAGGGCTTATAGAGTCCCATATGATTGGATTCCACAATTAGAAAAGCAGGATGAAAGAGCAATAGAGAAGATTGATTTAAAGAATTTTAGAGTTGATGGATCAGAACCTATAGGAGTGGTTGAGGATACATCCGTAAAAGGAGTAATAGGCTATAAGGAAAACGGTGCATTCTGCGTTATATCAAATAGAGAATCTGATTAACAGGAAAAGGGATTGCCCAGATTAGATGGCTATGAAAATACTTATTCAGAACAGATTAGAGATTGCTTTGATTGGAATTTCGATACATATGTAGAGTCAAAAATACTAGCGGGATTCCGTTTTAAATCAAGTGGAAGATATAGCCCTATTTATTGGAACCCAGAGTCTAAGTTTTCAATAATCTCAAATGATGACAAATATTATTTAACTGAAAATCAACATGTAATTCAAGAAGTAAGCTTTGAACATAAACCGAAGTTTTATAGGATATCAATATATTGCAATGAACATAGAAGTTTGGGATGAAAATTTGTTTAATTTACAACTTTTTAGTTGAATAAAAAATCATAAGAAAGAAAATAAAGCTTCTAAATTTTAAATAACAAATATAAGGGGGAATTTGATTTGTCAAAAACAGTATTGATAACTGGTGGGAATAAAGGAATAGGACTAGCTACTACGGAACTTTTTTTAAATGAAGGGTATAAGGTTATTGTTATTGGAAGAGATTTTACTAATTTTAAATTTAATAATAACGAAAATGTAGAAAAAGTTCAGTTTGATGTAAGTAATATAAATGAAATCCCAACCTTAATAGAAAAATTAGGAGACATTGATATATTAGTGAACAATGCAGGAATAAGTAATAAGGTAGACTATGAGAATTATTCACAGGAGCAAGTTGATAGAATTTTAAAAATAAATATTGAAGCTCCAGTTGCATTTATTAGAGAAATCTCAAAGGGATTTTTAGCAAAAGGAAAGGGTCGGATTGTAAATGTTGCGTCTCAAGCAGCTGAAGTAGGACATCCAGATATATGGTACGGAATAACAAAGGCTGGGTTAGTGAATGTTACAAGAAGTTTTGCAAATCTATTAGGGCCCAAAGGAATTGTTATTAATGCAATTGCCCCAGGGCCAGTGGAAACTGAGATGATTCTCAATTCAGGTCACAATGAGAGATTTGAAAGGATAAAGGAGAGGTCGTATCTAAAAAGAATTGCAAAACCAATAGAAGTAGCCAAGACCATATTGTGGTTAGCAATAGAAAGCCCAGAATACATTAATGGAGAAACAATTGATATAAATAATGGAGCACAGTCAATATAATAATTTGATAAAAAAAGGGTTGTCGAACTAGTAGTTAAAAATCATTTAGTGCGACAACTCTTTTTCTTTACACTATTACTGACAAAGAGGATGATTTGAATTCACATAGAATTAAAAATTTAAGTAACGAAATTTCTTTTGATAGAAATATTTGAAAGAAGAAAAATTCAGTATTTATTAAGCTAATAATATGGGTTTATTTCATAGGTTAAATCTAGTAAAATGTGTTATAACAATGGAAGATTTAAACGATTACGTAACCAAAGCGTACTTAGTTTTGATTACGGGTAATTATGATAAAGAGGTGACCAAATGTATAAAACGATTGATTTAAGTGGTATTTGGAATTTTCAATTGGATAAAGAAAAGCAAGGTATAAATAAACCTTTCAATGACACAATTAATTTACCAGGAACTACTGCTTATTTTAAAAAAGGTGAGAAGAATGAAAACGTTGAAATTGGATTTTTAACAGAGGAATATAAATTTGAAGGGCATGCATGGTTTTCAAAGACCATTGAGATTTTAGAGGATAATAATGCAAAAAATTATTTTTTGTACCTAGAGAGAACACGAGTTACTACTGTATGGATAGATGGTAATAAAGTAGGTACACAAAATAGTCTTTCTACTCCACATATATATGATGTTACAAATTATTTATCTAGCGGTAAGCATGAAATAACTATACTTGTTGATAATACAGATTATCCTACTAGAGGAGGACATTTAACTTCTCCAGATACTCAATCAAATTGGAATGGTATTACAGGTAAAATTGAGTTACAAGTTTTTGATAAAACATACTTAACAGATGTTCAAGTTTATTCTAATATTAAAGATAAAACTGTTGAAATAAAAGGAAAAGTTGCTGGTGCAGACAATGGAACTATTTCAGTTTCAGCAGTAAGCTTTAATAGTGAAAAGGAACATAAGGTAGGAGAAAAAGAATTTAAATTTACTTCAAAGGAAATTGATATAACTTATTCTTTAGGGGAAGAGGCTTTACTTTGGAGTGAGCATGAACCTAGTCTATATAAGTTGAAGGTAAATTTAATAATCGATGATTGTATAGTTGATACAAATGAGATAACTTTCGGGTTACGTGAATTTAAGTCAGAAGGTGATAAATTCACGATAAATGGTGATAAAACTTTTTTAAGAGGAAAGCATGATGGACTTATTTTCCCACTAACTGGCTTTGCACCAACAACTGTAGAGGAATGGTTAGAAGTTTTAAACATTTCAAAATCTTATGGAATAAATCACTACCGTTTTCATACTTGTTGTCCTCCGGAAGCTGCTTTTGTTGCTGCTGATATTCTTGGTATTTATATGCAACCTGAATTACCATTCTGGGGAACTATAACTGATGAAAAGGATGAAAATCATAATCAAGCTGAGCAGGATTATTTAGTTAGTGAAGGTTTTTCAATGTTAAAAACATTTGGAAATCATCCATCCTTCGTTATGATGTCTCTTGGTAATGAATTATGGGGAAGTAAGGAAAGATTAGATGTGATTTTAAAGGATTATAAAGAATTAGATAATCGACATTTGTATACTCAAGGCTCAAATAATTTTCAGTTTTGCCCTGTAATTTTAGAAAATGATGATTTCTTCTCTGGGGTTAGGTTTTCAAGAGATCGTCTTTTTAGAGGGTCTTATGCAATGTGTGATGCTCCTTTAGGTCACGTTCAAACTGATATTCCAAGTACCATGAAGGATTATGATGAAAATATTTTCCCAACGGCACTTAAAGATATAGAGAATTCAAAAGTAAATGCTGATGGAACAATAGAAATCCAATTTGGTACAGGAACAAAAAAAGTTAAGGCAACTGACTTTAGTGAAGATATGGTTCCTAATGTACCTGTTGTTTCACATGAGATTGGTCAGTATGCGACATTTCCAAACTTTGATGAAATAAAAAAATACACAGGTCCATTAAAAGCAAGAAACTTTGAAACCTTCAAACAACGACTTGAAGAGAAGGGGTTAGAGGATTTGGCAGAAAAGTATTTTAAAGCTTCAGGAACTCTTGCAATGGCTTGTTATAAAGAAGAATTAGAAGCAGCTTTTAGGTCAAAGAAGCTAGCAGGTTTTCAACTTTTAGACTTACAGGATTTCAGCGGACAGGGAACAGCTTTGGTAGGTGTTTTAGATGCATTTATGGATTCCAAGGGATTAATATCACCAGAAGAATGGCGTAGTTTTTGTTCAGACGCTGTGTTAATGGCTAGGTTTGATAAGTATAATTATTTAGCAGAGGAAAACTTTAAGGCGCATATAGAGCTTTGTTACTATAAAAACATTCCATTAAAAAACTTGAAACTATTATGGGAATTAAAGAATAATAATACCATTTATGAAAAGGGAGAAGTCGAGCTTTCAAATATAGAGGCTGCAAACTATATTGATATAGCTGATATTAGTTTGAAAATGCCAAAGATAGACTTAATGGAAAAACTAACCCTATCATTAAAAGTTGATGGTATGGATATTGAAAAAACTTATGACTTATGGGTTTATCCAAATGAAGTTACTATTGAAAAAGAAGGTTTAAATATAGTTCACAGTTTATCAAAAGAGGCTATTTCACTACTTGAAAAGGGTGAAAGAGTAGTGCTATTCCCTAAACTTGAAACTCTAAAAAACTCTATTGAAGGTTTTTATTGTACTGATTTTTGGTGTTATCCAATGTTCCGTTCAATTTCTGAAAGCGTGAAAAGAGAGGTGCCAGTTGGGACTATGGGTTTACTTATTCAGAATAATCACCCTATTTTCAAGGATTTTCCTTGTGAAGAGTATTCAACATACCAATGGTGGAATATAGTTTCAAATTCACGTTCAATCATACTAGATAATACTTCAAAGGATTTTAGGCCAATTGTACAAACAATCGATAATTTTGAACGTAACCATAAGCTTGGTTTAATATTTGAGTGTAAAGTTTTAAGTGGAAAGCTTCTAGTTTGCACTTGTGATTTTGAAAAAGTTATTGATATGCCTGAAGCAAAACAGTTCTTATTTAGTGTTTTAAATTATGTAAGATCTAATGAGTTCAATCCAAAGGTTGAAATTGGTGTTTCAGAACTTGAAGGTATTTTACTTGCCTCACAAAAGTAACTTATATACAGTTCCCATTGAGGGATAATCATCTTCATGTTTAACTTTAGAAATATTAGTGATTAAAGTACTAAGATAAATAATAGAAAAACATCCAATATTCTTTAGTAATTATTTTATAAAAATAATCAAAGGAGATTGGATGTTTTATTTAATCTATCCACAGGTATTTGATTCATAATCAATTAGCTTATTTATAGTTGGACCTTCATTACAAATACTATAATTTCTACCATGTGAAATATCAATTTTTCTGAATAACATAGTTTTGGTATCATAGGTTAATAAATTTCCTGTAAGTAACTCTCCAACTCTAGTAATATATTTCAAGGCTTCAGTTGCCTGAATTGAGCCTATAACGCCACCCATTACTCCAAGAACTCCTGCTTGTTGGCAGGTTGGAACAGCATTAGGTGGTGGCGGGTGTTGAAAAACGCAACGGTAGCAAGTCAGGAACATATGTCATTATCTGGCCTTGAAATTCAATGATTCCTGCATGTGAAAAAGGCCTTTGGAGCATAACACAGGCATCGTTAATTAAGAATTCCACTGGGAAGTTATCTGTTCCATCGATTATGAAATCATAATTCTTGTCCTTAATAATATCTAATATGTTTGTAGCTGTAGCTCTTTCTTCATAATAGGATAACTGATCCACTGTTTTAGCCTTCTAAATAGTCCATTCGTTTAATAATAATTATAGGATGTAATGTATTTTATCCACAATGTTAATAAATTTAGTATTTTATATGAGGATATTTAGGAGTTATATTTGTAAAATTATTTTTGAAATTTGTACCTGAAGCCTTAGAGAAAATATGGTATATATTATACAAACTAAAAAATTTTGACTAATACAATAAATTAGTATATACTTTAAACATAGTAATCGTATTGAAATAGTATGAAAGAAAAAATTATTATTAGAGATGATTTAACTTTAAAGGAATAATTAATTGTATTGGAGTGATTATCATTAATAAAGGTAACATATGGGATAATATTGTAGAAGATATTAAGGAAAAAACTGAAGAACTTGAAAATTCAAATAATGAATTAAGAGCTTTAAATTGTACTATAGTACATGAGATAAAAGCTCCGGTTCGTGCTATTGACGGTTATGCAAGAATATTTATTGAGGATTATGCACAACAGGTTAATGTAGATGGTATTAATCTAATCAATAATATTAGAAATATTTGTAGTGATACATTATTGCTTATAAATAAATTATTAGACTATATAAAGTTTGCTGAAGTTGAATCTACAAAGGAATTGATAAATTTAGAGTTATTAATAAAATCAACTTTTGATGAATTACTTTTTGGATATACAGATGAAAAAAAGATTCACCTACAATTTGAGGGAAAGTTGCCTAGTATATTAGGAGATAATATTTTGATGAAGCAAGTAATTATAAACATAATTTCGAATTCATTAAAGTTTACGCATAATAAAGAAGTGGCTGTAATAACTGTTGGATACACCTTTGAAAATAATGAAAATATCTTTTATATAAAAGATAATGGTGTAGGATTTGATATGAAATTTTCAGAGCGTCTTTTTGGTATTTTTGAAAGAATGCATTCTGATAGTGAATTTGAAGGAAGTGGAGTTGGACTCGCTATCGTAAAAAAGCTAATCAATAAGTTAGGTGGTAGGGTTTGGATTATTGGTGAAGTGGGGAAAGGTGCATGCACGTATTTTACAATTAGAGAAGATAATATTTTGAAGTAATTAGTATTGAAAGTCGGGGTGAATATAGATGTATAAAGTTCTTGCCGTAGATGATAGGGAAATATTCTTAGTAGAATTGAAAAGGCTTAAATTATGGGGGGATAGATTAGATTTTCAAATTACAGACACAGCGTCTAACGGAAAAGAGGCTCTTGAATTATTGAATAAGAATAGCTATGATATTGTACTTACTGATATTAGGATGCCTGTTATAGATGGAATACAACTGCTTCGAGAAATACAAAATGAAGGATTATGCACATGCGTTGTAATTTTAAGTGAATATAGTGAGTTCAACTATGCAAGACAGGGAATCGTATTAGGTGCTTTTGATTATATAGTAAAGCCAGCTACTGAAGAAACGATAAATGCTCTACTTGATAGAACAAAAGTTTTTTTAGATAATTACTATAAGCCTAAAAAAGAGTGGCCAAATAGTAATATAAAATTAGTAGAAAATGATGAACAATGGATATATCCAGTTGCTGATGAAAAGCAAATAATCAAATGTTTGTTTAATAAAGATAAAAATACTATAGAGTTATTTCGTAATACTGCTGAGAATATATATGTGCTTTTATCAGATAATTTAATCAAAGCTGATATTGTTGTAAAGAAGCTATATCATAATATTATTACAGAGGTCTTTGAAAAATTTGGTTGGCTAAATAATTATATCGATATTGAATTCTTCGAAACTACTAATTATATGAATATTGTCAGTGATAATAATTTTATAGAGTTTTATTGTGAAAGAATCTATTATATTTTTGATTTTTTAAGAAGGTTTCATCTTGAAAATTCTCAGGGGATAATAAAAGAGATCTGTGAGTATATTTTAAATAATCCTAGTGCTGATTTGAAGTTAAAGGCTATTGCTGAAAAGTTTTATATAAATAATACATACTTAAGTAACAACTTTGCTACAAAAACAGGAGTTGGATTTAATGATTATGTAACTATGGTAAGGTTGGCAAGGGCAAGATATCTGCTAGTTAATACAAAACTGAAAAACTATGAAATAGGTTCTCAAATTGGATACCATGATATTAATTATTTTTCTAAGTTGTTCAAAAAAGAGTATGGCAAGAATCCTTCTGAGTATAGGAATACGGCTGTCTAGAGGGGATATTTAGTTGAATTGCCAATATCTAAGTCATCGCTCATATGTGCTTGGGCTGATAAATCAAACTTTAGTTATGCAAAATTTGATAATGCAATCTACGATTTATATACAATATGGCCTAGTGGATTTAATCCGGCAGAAAATGGAGCAGTTATTTGCAAGTAAAATAATCAAATACAGCTAATAAAGAAATAAAAATAGTCTTATATGAGACAAAAGACTCGTATAAGGCTATTTTTGTTATTTACATTAAAGATTAAGAATACTTATTTCAATGACAATACAATTTAATTTGAGAAGATCCAATTAAAATAGCCATTGACAAGTCTTAGAAAAAGGCATAATATAATTACATAAGATCAAATTGATAATATCTATTTGAGATCAAGTAGGAGTGAAAATTTTGAGTAATGATTTTATAAATGAAGAAGAGTTTTTAAAAAATTATCGTGAAGAAGACTATGAAAGACCAAGTATAACTAATGATATGATTATTTTTACTACTGACGATAAATTAGAAGGAAATCTTAGAAAGGTTCCAAAGAAAGGCATGCAAGTTGTCTTAGTCAAGAGAGATAACCATCCACACAAGGATATGTGGGCTATTCCAGGAGGCTTTGTAGATATAAAAGAAAGTCTAGAAGATGGAGCTAAACGAAAATTGAAAGAAAAAACAGGTATAGACAATGTTTATATAGAACAACTATACACTTTTGGAGATGTTGACAGGGATAAGAGGACTAGAGTTATAAGTGTAGGTAATATGGCTTTAATAGAAAAAGAAAGTACAGATTTAACAAAAATGGCGTTAACGAAAAGTAAATGGTTTTGGATTAATAAAACACTTATAGAAAGAGTAAGTAATAAGCAATATGTAATAAATACTCATTTGCTAGAACTTAAATCTGAGTATGAAGAAGTACAAATGAATTATGAAGTTACTGAAAAAATTGAAAAAAATATTTTTAGAAGAAGAGAAACTAATTACAAACTACTAGATAATTCTAATAATCAATTAGCTTTTGATCATTATAAAATTTTAGATTATGGGATAGATAGACTTAGAAACAAAATAGAATATACCCCTATTGCTTTTAATTTATTGCCAAGGCTTTTTACTGTTAAAGAACTACAAAATGTATATGAAGCTATAATGGGAAGAGAAATTTTGAACTTTAGAAGAAAAATGGGTGAAATGATTGTAGAAACCGATGAAGTAATAGAAGGAAAGCCTTTTAGACCAGCAAAGGTATTTAAATTTAATGAGGATTGGGAACATAATTTTTAGAGTAGATGTTGGTTAGTTCTCTAAGTTTAAACAAAAGAATGATTCAAAAAGTAATTTTAGAATTTAGAGGTGAGAAAATGCTGTATTTGAACAATAAAATTGTAGAGATTAATAAATTTCCTAATGGTGAAGCCCTAATGAGCTGTGAGAGATTTAACCTAAGAGATGATTTAAATGAAGTAAAACTTAATTTTCAAGGTGATGAAGATATAACACATTTATTTTTCCTTAAAAATCATTTGGATAACCTAGGCGTTAAATGTAACTTAGTAATTCCTTATATGCCTTATAGTAGAATGGATAGAACCGAAGGTATAACAGTTTTTACTTTAAAATATTTCTGCAAACTTATTAATAGTTTAAATTTTTGCAAGGTTGTTATTTATGAACCTCATTCGGATGTATCTGTTGCTTTACTTGACAGAATTGAAGTAATAGATATGTCTAAGCTTTTAGCAGAAAAAGCTCTAAATGAAATAGGTAGTGATGATGAAAATGTATATTTAGTATATCCTGATGCTGGAGCAGCTAAAAGATATGGTAAGCAAATCAATTATGAAAAAGTACTAACTGCTAGAAAGGAAAGAGATTTCAAAACAGGAGACATAAAAAACCTAATTATAGATGGTAGCACCGAGGGGAAAAATTTCAAAGCAATTATTGTTGATGATTTATGTTCTAGAGGTGGAACTTTTATTTATACAGCAGAAAAGCTTAAAGCTTTAGGTGCAAGGGAGATTTATTTAGTTGTTACTCATTGCGAAAATACGATTTTTCAAGGTGATATCTTAAAAAATGATTTGATAACAAAGGTCTACACAACAGATAGTATTTTAAGCAAAGAGCATGAGAAAATTGCTATTTATAGAATATAGATAGGCTAGATCAAAGTCACTAAGGTGTTTTGATACGACAGTTGACAGTTAAGTTTAGGAATATATGTGGGTAATACCATGAATGAAATTTAAAATTATTAGGGAGGAATTGTTATGAAAAATTTATTAGTAGTTGTAGATTTTCAAAAGGATTTTGTTGATGGAACTTTGGGTTTCAAAAAGGCAGTAACTTTGGAAATTCCTTTATATGATAAAATTAATAACTATTTAAAGAATGGAGATAAGGTAGTGTTCACATATGATACTCATAGTGAGGATTACTTGCAAACAAGGGAGGGTAAAAATCTTCCGATAGTTCATTGTATAGATGGCACAGAGGGACATCAATTGTATGGAAAAATAAAAGAATTTCAAAATGTAGAGAACACATTTCACTATAAAAAAGGAAGCTTTGGAATGTCACCTGAGGATGTTTTAAGACTAAGCAATGAATTAGGAAAGGATATTGATAATATTGAGATAGTTGGTATTGTAACAAACATGTGTGTTATAAGCAATGTAGTGACTTTCCAATCTCAATATACAAATGTTAATATATCAGTTGATGGAAGCTTATGTGCTAGTTTTGATGATAAGCTTCATGAAAAGGCTTTGGATGTTATTGAAGCATTACAAGTAAAGGTTACAAATAGATAGGATAGCTTTAGTAATAGAACGATACAAGACTAAAGATAAATTTGACTAATAGAATAGGAGGAAATTCTATGATAAATCCATTACTTTTAACAGATTTTTATAAAACAATACACCATATGTGTTATGCTGAGGGCATATCAAAGCTTGTGAGTTATTGGACTCCTAGAATGTCAAGAAAAGAGGACGTGGATAAGGTAGTAATGTTTGGACTTCAACCTTTTATAAAGAAGTATTTGATAGAGTATTTTAATGATAACTTTTTTAATAAAGACAAGGAAACTATTATTAAAGAGTACAAGAGAGTTATTTCAAGGACTATGGGAGAAATAGCAGCAGATACAAAACATATTGAAGCTTTGCATGATTTAAGTTATCTTCCAATAGAAATTAAAGCTGTTTCTGAAGGGACAAGAGTAAATATAAAAACTCCAATGATAGAAATCACAAATACTCATGAGGAATTTTCTTGGCTTGTTAATTATCTAGAAACCTTGATGAGCTGTAATATATGGCAGCCTATGACCAGTGCAACTATAGCTTATAGATATAGAGAGATAATTAAAAAGTATTTTGACCTAACTGTTGAGAATGGAGAAATAAAAAGAGCTTGTGGAGATTTTAGTATGAGAGGCTTTAGTTCTCTTGAAAGTGCAGAAGTTAGTTCAGCAGCACATCTTCTTTCTTTTGTAGGAACAGCTACAATACCATCAATTCTTTATTTAGAGCAATATTATAATTGTGATTTAGAAAAGGAAATGGTTGGTTTTGGAACTCCATCTACGGAGCATAGTGTTATGTGTAGTTATGGTCAAGATGAATATAAAACATATGAGACATTGATTACTAAAAGGTTTCCAAGTGGGAATTTAAGCATAGTATCTGATACTTATGACTATTGGAGGGTTATTACAGAACTACTTCCAAAGTTAAAGCAGGATATTCTAAATAGAACTGGGAAGGTTATTATAAGAGGAGATAGCGGTGATCCTGTAAAGATAATCTGTGGAGACTTAGATGCATCAAAGGATAGTCCAGAATATAAAGGAACTGTAGAATTGCTTTGGGACATTTTTGGTGGACATATTAATTCAAAGGGATTTAAGGTTCTAAACGAGAAAATAGGTACTATCTATGGTGATAGCATAACTGTAGAACGCTGCGAAGCTATCTGTGAAAATTTAATGAAAAAAGGTTTTGCTGCATCTAATTGTGTTTTTGGAATAGGTTCGTATACTTATCAATATAATACCAGAGATACCTTTGGCTTTGCATTAAAAGCAACTCATTCAGTTATTAATGGACAGGAAAGTTTTATTTTTAAAGATCCGAAAACTGATACTGGAAGCTTTAAGAAATCTCAGAAGGGAATGTGTTTTGTATATAAAATTGGAGAAGATATATTATATGAGGATCAATTAACAATTGCAGAACAAAAGGTGAAAGGTGAAAATTTATTACAAACAGTATTTAAAGATGGAAAGTTAATAAAAGATTATTCTCTAGCTGAAATACGAACTAGATTACATGGAGATTTCTAAGACCAATGAAAGAAAGAGTAGTGAAGAAAAATGAAAACTTATGAATTTGATGCAATAATAAAAGGTCAGGAATTGATAGATGGTGCCTTTATTGAATTTCCTTATGTTGTGGAAGAAGAATTTGGCACTAAAGGTCGGGTAAAAGTTGCTGTTACCTTTGATGGATACGAATATAGAGGCTCTCTTGTAAAAATGGGTCATACTTGCCATATACTTGGAATAACACAAAAGATAAGAAAAGAGATAAATAAGCAACCTGGCGAAATTGTACATGTGGTTTTAAAAAAAGATGAGGAACCTAGAGTTGTTGAAGTCCCAGAAGATTTACAAGAGGAGCTTAATAAAAATATTGAAGCAGCAGAGTTTTTCAAAAGTTTATCCTATACTAATCAGAAAAAGTTTGTTAGTTGGATTCTAAGTGCAAAAAAAGCTGAAACTAGGTCTAAAAGAATAATGGATACAATTTTTATGCTTAAGGAAAAAGAAGTTAGACCATAGTACTAATAGTAAGATATAATTAATATATAAGTTCGAAAATGGAAGCTACATTAAAAATATATATTAAAATTAAAAAAATCAATATGTTTAATGAAGTAGGATTATTGTGACTTATAACGATTAAATAAAAAATGAAGTGTGGTGATTAACATGTCTAAAAATATAGTAATTATAGGTGGCGGTATTGCCGCTATATCAGCGATTAAAGCTATTAGAGAAACAGATTCAGAATCGGAAATATTTCTATTTAGCAATGAAAAGGTATATCCATATATAAGGATAAGGTTATCAAAAGGGATAGTTGAGAACCTTGACGAAAATAAAATCCTCATTCAGAAGAGGGAATGGTATGAGCAAAATAAGGTTAATATTTCTTTAGATAAGAAGGTTACTGCATTAGATGAAAATTCTAAAGAAGTTGTACTTGAAGATGGTAGTAAGATTAAATATGATAAGCTTCTTATAGCTACTGGGTCAAGTAATAGAGTACCTCCAATTGAAGGTATAAATAAGAAAAATATATTTTCATTGAGAACATTTGATGATGCAGTAAAAATGAGAAGCAAAATTGAAGAAAGCAAAAAAGTTGTTATTATTGGTGGAGGAGTTCTCGGCCTTGAAATGGCCTTGATGCTTCATGAAGACGGCAAGAAGGTCGTTGTTTTAGAAGTGTTACCAAGGCTTATGCCAAATCAATTAGATGATAATGCTTCAGCGATACTAAAGGAAAAAGTTGAAGCACATGGTATAGACGTTATAACAAGTTCAGTTATAAAAGAAATTACCGGTGATGAAAAAGTTCAAGGAGTTTTACTTGAAGATCGTGAAGAAATAAAATGTGACATGGTTATTTTCTCTACAGGTATTATGCCTAACATTGACATACTAAAAGGTAGCAATATCCAATGTAATAGAGGAGTTTTAGTTAATAATAAGATGGAAACTAATGTTGCAGATATATATGCTGCTGGTGATGTGGCTGAACTTAATAGTCAAATACCAGGACTTTGGAATATTGCCACATCACAAGGACAAGTGGCAGGCTACAATATTGTAGGAAAAGAAGCTATATATCAGAATATTACTCCAGTAACATCACTAAATGGCCTTGACATAGCTTTATTTTCTGTAGGAATCGTCGATGAATCAAAGTCTTCAATGGCATTAGTTGATGAAAATAAGATTACAAAAGAATACAAAAAAATATTTATAAAAGATAGTTTTATTGTTGGCGCAATAGTAATTGGAGATATTAAAAAATCACCATTACTTAAAGGTGCAATAGAAAAGAGAATATCCTTAGAGGATGTGGATTTTTCTGCGATAACTGTGGATGAACTATTCTTAAAGCTTAAGAAATAGGTAAGAATAATTATAGCAATAAAAATCTATAGAATATGTACTCTGTCAAAAGTAGAATTGAGTTACTAATACAAGTAGAATTTGGAGATTTATATGATTCATAAAAGACTATCACGAGATATAATCTATCAAAGTCCTTGGGTGAACCTATATGTGGATAAAGTGGTTTTTCCAGATGGTGCAATTGTGGAAAAACATCATTATTTAGATTTTTCCAAGGAGTCTGTAGCAGTTATTATAGAAAATCATAAGCAAGAGATATTGCTTATAGAAGCTTATAGATATATAACATCTTCTGTAGGTTGGGAGATTCCAGCTGGAGGAATAGAAGAAGGAGAGACTATAATAGAAGCTGCTGTACGAGAAACCTTTGAAGAAACTGGTTATAAAATAGAAGAACCTAAGTTCATATATTCATATAATCCGTCAAATGGAATATCAAATCAAGTGTTTCATATAGTGAAGGCAAAAGCCTTATCAAATGTTCATTCATTTGATAAAAATGAGGTGAAGAGCGTAAAATGGTTTTCAGTAGAAGAAATCAGAGGAATGCTTGATAGAAAAGAAATAGTTGATGGTTTTTCGCTAACAGGGTTGTTATTACATATGATGAGGGTTTAGATAGAATACATATATATATGTATCAAGTGATGATGAAGTGTCTATTTATTTCCAAAAAATAAAAAGTTGCAACTAATTTTTAAGTTGAAAAATATCATTAAGATGTAAGAATTGATTAGAGAACCATAAAAAGAGGGATACTCAGTGTACAGGTTTATGTACTAGAGATAACCCTCTTTATTTTTATTTGCCTAAGGCTTCTACATAAGAAATTAGCGGATTAATAGTATTAATATCAGTAAAATCGGCCTCTTGATTTTTAACTGCTAGCATACCTTTTTCATCAGCAGTTAGTTCACCAGATTTTTTCTTTGCTATCATTTTCATAAACATTGCCATCATAGGTTTATGAAGGAGATTTAATTTCTTATAATCCATTCCTCCACGAAGATTGAAAACCTTAATTGCATTTTGCATTTGAGTCGTTAAGTTTTTTTCAACAATAGGTTTAAAAACGTTTGGATCTTCAGTAGGAGAAAGTCCAACAGTAAAAACAATGAGATTTTTTCCTTTTAGTTTATCAAAGTTTTTGGTAATAAGAGATATGCCGCTGATTCCGCCTGCATAGAGCCCGCCGCCATGTATTATAGTATTATATTCTAACAGTTTGTCGGAAGAAATTTTCGAGCTGTCAAATAAGTCAGCTCCAAGTTTATTTGAAATCCATTCGGCATACTTTCTTGTGCTACCGTATTTTGACTTATAAGTTACAATTATTTTATTCAAAGTATCACTCCTTAAATATTGTCAATATGTATAAAGCCTTACAATAAAGATTATACTTCTTTTATAGAAATTTCAAGATTAAGTAAAGCTTTTTCTAAAATAGAACGTGGGCAAGCTATGTTTATTCTTTGAAAGCCTGTAGCATCATCATCAAACATTGTACCAGCATCTAGCCATAACTTAGCTTTTGTTATAATTAAATCATTAAGCTCCTTTTCGTTAAATCCTAAATCATTAAAATCCAGCCAAACAAGATAAGTTCCTTGAGGCTCTATCAGTTTTACCTTTGGTAGTTTTTCATTTAAAAATCTTCTAAGAAAATCAAGATTTCCTTGAAGGTATACTAAAAGATCCTCAAGCCATGGTCGACCTTCAGCATAAGCAACTTTGCATGCAATTAGACCTAAAGTATTCAATTGACTATAACCAGTTTTAGCTACTTCACTTTTAAACCTACTTTTTAAATCTTTGTTAGGAATAAAAATATTAGATACTTGAAGTCCTGCAAGATTAAAGGTTTTGCTAGGAGCAGTACAGGTAACTGATATTTCTTGGAATTCTGGTTTAAGATTTGCAAATACTTCATGAACATATGGTTTAAAGATAAAGTCAGCATGAATTTCGTCTGAAACTACTATAACATTATGCTTTACACATATATCGCCTAATTTTATAAGTTCTTCTTTAGTCAAAACTCTTCCTACTGGATTATGGGGATTGCATAATAGAAAAAGTTTAACTTTATTATCGATTATCTTTTTTTCAAAATCCTCAAAGTCTATTTCATATTTTCCATCATTATAAACAAGACTGTTATTTACAAGAATTCTTCCATTAAGTAAAACTGTACTTGAAAATGGATAGTAAACAGGTTTTTGTATAAGTACTGCATCACCTTCTTCAGTAAAAGCACGAATTGCTGTATTTATGGCAAAGACAACTCCAGGTGTTTTTACCAGCCATGGTTTATGAACTTCCCAATTAAATGAAGTTTTGAACCAATTTTGCAGGGTTTCAAAATAATCGTCTTTAGTGTCAGAATAACCGAAAATGCCATGATTACTAGCTTCCACTAATGCATTTATTACCTCGGGAGGAGTTTTAAAATCCATATCTGCTACCCAAAGGGGTAAAAGATCCTCAGGCATTCTTCTTTCTTTTGCAAAATCATATTTAAGGGAATTTGTATTTTTTCGATCTATTATTTCATTAAAATCATATTTCATATTATCAACTCCTAACACAATTTATTATCTCAGGTAAATCATAAAATAAAAGTTATTTCAAGTTATAATTACAAAGATTTGTAGTTATAACTTGAAAAAGTGTACTTATAGTTGGAGGCTTTAAAAGTTAAAAATCTAGATAAAATCTTAACTTAGTGCCTGTTCTAAATCTTTTATTAAATCATCAGCAGATTCAATACCAACAGAGAGACGAAGAAAACATTCGTTTATGCCCTTGGATTCTCTTTCTTCCTTTGGTACGTCAGAGTGGGTTTGTAACATAGGATAAGTTATCAGAGTTTCTACCCCTCCTAAGCTTTCAGCATACAATATTAGATTTACTTTTTCTAAAAGTTGTTTTGCAGTTTCTTCATTTTCAACTTCGAAGGAGATCATTGAGCCAAAGCCTCTACTTTGATTTTTAGAAATTTCATATCCAGGGTGCTCAGGTAAGCCTATATAGTAAACTTTTTTAACTTTAGGCTGTCTACACAGCCAATCAGCGATAATTTTTGCGTTCTCCTGTTGCTTTTCCATACGAATTGATAAGGTTTTGATTCCTCTAATTAATAACCAACTGTCAAAAGGAGAAAGGGATGCACCAGTAGTTTTACTTATTACTCTTAGTTTTTCTAGAATATCTTCGGTAGAAGCTACTAAAAAACCTGCAAGAGTATCATTATGGCCACTTAAAAATTTTGTTCCGCTGTGGACTACGATGTCTGCTCCAAGTAAAATTGGATTTTGAAGATAAGGAGATAAGAAGGTATTATCTACAATTAATAATAAGTTATGTTTTTTAGTAATTTCAGCAACTGCTTTAATATCTGTAACTTGCATTGTAGGATTTGATGGGGTTTCGATAAATATTGCTTTTGTAGTTTTTCTAATATATTTTGTTAAGTCTGTATCTTTTGAAGTGTTGACTACATCAAACTCAATTCCGTTCTTCTTTGAGATAAGACTAAACAATCTGTGAGTTCCCCCGTATAAATCATCGCTTATGATAAGGTGATCTCCAATTGAAAATAACTCCATAAGTGCTGAGATTGCTGCCATTCCTGTTGAAAAAGCTACAGTTCCTTTTCCCTGCTCTAGGTCTGTTATTATATTTTCAAGGTGCTCTCTTGTAGGATTTTGGAGCCTTGAATAATCATAACCTGTACTTTCGCCAACAGCTGGGTGAGCAAAAGTTGCAGATTGATATATAGGCACGCTTATAGCACCTGTATAATCTAAATTTTTTCTATTACCGTGAATACATACTGTTGTGATATCCATAAATAATTCTCTCCTTCTTATAAAAGTATGAACATTTTTTCGAAATTATGTTCCTAGATATTTAAAAATTAAATTAGTTTTTACATCATAATAATTGAAAATATTTATATAGTTAAAAAAAGTCCCCATCTGGTTAAAGATGGAGACTTTTTTACAAAAATCCGTTTATATGAAAATATCCATCCTCATCTCTCAGATTTAAATCTGCTGGATTTAGCACCATCACTATAAAGCATGGTTGCTGAAACGTCATAGGGCCAGTCCCTCAGTTTCTCTTGATAAGGCATATTATTAAGTTTTAAAGATAAATGTTATTTCATAGTAATGTTATAAGTTTTATATGTTTAATTATAATTGCAAACTTAAAGTATGTCAATAAAGAATTTCCATAAGTTATATTGTTTTTTAAGACGTTAGTATATTTTTTTCATGAGACTTAAATAATAAAACTTATATGAGGTTTTTGATAAAGAATCTCTATAGGGTATATACATTTCTTAATACGTCCATAATGCTCGGCTAAAATTTAATAATGCAACTTATCTATATGTTAAAAGATTATTAGTTTTTAGAAAAAAATAATAAAAATCAGAGTGTTTAGATAATAATAATTGCATAGATATATGGTATTAAAAGATTATTTAAAAAAATACAAAACATAGTAAACATATATGAAAGATATTTCCTTATTGACATATAATGATATTAGATTTATAATTAATCCATACTAAACCTATAAGAATTATAAAATGGATTTATAAAAGTATGAAGGAGTGAATGTTTATGTCTAAAGTTTATAAAAGTATTACTGAGTTAATTGGAAAGACTCCATTAGTAGAATTAAAAAATTACGGTAAAGTAAAAGGTATAGATGCTTCTATAATCGCTAAGATAGAATTTTTTAATCCAGCAGGAAGTGTTAAAGATAGAATTGCAAAGGCTATGATAGAGGATGCGGAAACTAAAGGTCTTTTAAAAGAAGGCTCAGTTATAATAGAACCTACTAGTGGTAATACAGGAATTGGCCTTGCATCTGTAGCTGCTGCAAGAGGATATAGAATTATTTTAACTATGCCAGACACAATGAGTATAGAAAGAAGAAATCTTTTAAAAGCCTATGGTGCTGAACTTGTATTAACAGAAGGTGCAAAGGGAATGAAAGGTGCAATAGAAAAAGCTAAGGAACTTGGAGAAGAGATTCCAAATTCATTCCTCCCAGGACAATTTGTAAACCCTTCTAACCCTAAAATTCATAGAGAAACTACAGGACCGGAAATATGGGAGGACATAGATGGAAAAGTTGATATTTTTGTTGCTGGTATCGGAACAGGTGGAACTATAACAGGCGTTGGAGAATTCTTAAAATCAAAGAATCCTGATGTAAAGATTGTGGCTGTAGAACCAGCAGCTTCACCAGTACTTTCAAAGGGTACACCAGGACCGCATAAAATACAAGGCATTGGTGCCGGGTTTGTACCAGATGTTCTTAACAAGGGAATATATGATGAAATAATAACTGTAGAAAATGAAGATGCTTTTGAAACAGGACGCGCTATTGCGAAAATAGAAGGAATATTGGTCGGAATTTCATCAGGAGCAGCTCTTTGGGCAGCAACTGAGCTAGCAAACAGACCTGAAAATCATGGAAAGAACATCGTAGTTCTTCTTCCTGATACTGGTGAAAGATATTTCTCAACACCTCTTTTCGCAGAAAACTAAAACTAATAACAGGAAGATAGATGCAGTGGCAATAAATGCATCTATCTTTTTATGTTTATAAGAAGATAATGCGTAAGAAATAATTGAGAAATTTTTAAGAGATATCAGTTTTATTGATAAAGAGACCTGAGCAGTAAAGCGTCCAATAACTATGTCAAATAGTTATGAGTTTCCATGTAATCCTACATAAATAAATTGGAGTGGTACAGGAAAATGAGCTATATACAAGAAATGGTGGTTCAAATCAATAGTTAAATTAACCTGTTGTGCTAGCAGATAAGTTTTCATTAAAAGGATATTTATACCATGATTTTAGGCAGTCCTATCCTATTGTCTCATATACTGTTTTTGGAAATTATTATCCGAATACTAATTCTTTAATCTTTGATATTTCTATACCTATATTAAAAAATTTATTTATAAAATAGCAAAGATTATGAGCTAATATTTTATTTGATATTCTTGTGGCAAATCCCCAAGTTGATTTTGTAAGAACCCTCTGCATATTTAATTGCTCGGAGAGCTGAGAAAAAGTAGTTTCTACTCTACGACGAGCCTTGAATATCAACTGCCTAAAAGGTTTTAAAAGTTTAGTTTTACTATTGTTACGATTTATTGTTAAAAGACGAATGTACCTTGTTTCTTTTAATTGCGAAGCAACTTTTTGACCTATATATCCTTTATCACCTATTAGTATATCAATCTCTGAATTAGCTGTGAGTTCCCAGACGACATCTCTGTCATCAATATTTGCTGCTGTTACAGTAAAATCTGTGATATAGCCATCGAGGGCTACTAAAGCATGTAATTTGAATCCATAATATGTTTCTTTTTTCGAAGCGCATCGCCCGTAGGCAGCCTCCGGCTTAAAAGCTTTATGGAAATGAGCTCTCCCAAACTTACACACAGGAATTGGCATACTATCTGCAATTCTCATTCGGTCATATTGATAGTTAAGAAATTTCGTTAACTCTTTACGAATTTCATCAATGACTCGAAATAATGACTTTCTAACTCTATGAAACCTCGGCCTACTACAAAAGTTGGGAAATAAGTCTCGTAGGTTTTTAGAGCAAAATCCAAACCATGCTTTTTCAGAGTCAATGGTTAAGAGTTCACCTACTAAAGAAATCGTAATTATTTCGCTATCAGTCATTACTGATTTAGCGATGTTACGACGATTTTTAATAAATGTTGGAGTTACTTTTTGGTAAAAGTCATCAATTATAACATAAGTGACAACAATAAAATCTTTTAAGTCATTTATTGTTATGGTAGAATCTTTATTAAACTCTGGCATATAGGTTAGCCTCCTATCATTAGATTAGTGGTGTTTTTTAATGATAGGTTAGCAAATATGCTGGAGTTTTTCTATTTGTAAGTATTGCCAGCGTATTTAACTAGCACAACGGGTTAAATTAGGGTAATTCTTATAAATTAACATTTGGGAAATTTATAGGAATTACTCTTAATTATGTTTAAAGTTATTGCTTAATGAAAATTCTGGTGATATAATAAACATATCCTACAAAACATATATGATTACCGTAAATATTTTTTATCCGGTAATGGGTAAATTGTCAAGTTCCAGTTTAGATAACCATTAAAGTTTAGAATGATAAATTAACTTAGAGATTAATGTATGGACCATCAATAACTAGCATCAAGATGTTTTGTAAGCTTTAAATGATATATGGAATATTTGAAGTAGAAAGGGAGATGATTAAGATGAAATTAAAAGAATATATTGAAGCTGAAAAAGAATATATAATTTCGCTAGGAAGATATTTTCACAGGAATCCTGAGCCAAGCCTCAAAGAATATAACACAGCCTTAAAAATTGAACAGGAATTGGATTCACTTCAGATAGAGCATAAAAGAGTTGGAGAGACTGGAGTTCTTGGGATAATAAAGGGGAGAATAGATAGCAATAAGCGTATTGTTCTTCGTGCAGATATAGACGGACTAATGATAGAAGATTTAAAGATAGAAGAGTATGCATCAGAAAAGGAAGGACTTATGCACTCTTGTGGTCATGACGGGCATACTGCTGCACTGTTAGGGGCAGCTAAGATCTTAAAGGCTAAAGAGTATTTATTAGCTGGAGAGATATACTTGTTTTTTCAGCAAGGGGAAGAAATCGGTCAAGGTGCAAGAGTGTTTATAAAAGAAGGACATCTAAAAGATGTGAATAGAGTATTCGGAATTCATGTTTCTTCAGATATTGAGGTTGGAAAAGTATCTATTACAAAAGGAACTACTAATGCTTCTTGTGATTACTTTAAAATAATCGTTCATGGAGAAAGTGCTCATGTTTCAGAACCACAAATGGGAATTGATGCGCTGTATATTAGTAGCAAAATTGTTACGAATCTTCAAACGATAGTAAGTAGACAATCAAGTCCATTTGATCCAACAGTAGTCGGTATTGGAGTTCTTAGAGCGGGTACAGCCTATAATATTATAGCTAGTGAAGCTATTTTAGAAGGAACGACAAGAACTTTCAGTATAGAAAATAGAAAAAGAGTAAATGAGAGTGTAGTTAAGATAGCAAAGAATACTGCAGCTGCTTTTGGAGCAGAAGCAGAAATAATCTTTGAAGAATGTGCGTCTCCTCTTGTGAATGATGAGATTGTTTGTGATGAGGTTTATAAAGTTGCAAATGAAATCTTAGGCAAAGAAGGGATAATAACAAATAGACAAAAATCTTTGGGTTCAGATGATTTTGCTGAATATCTCTTAGCGGTTCCTGGGATGTATGCATTTGTGGGTACAGCAAATAAAGATAATCCAAATACTTTGCAACCGCATCATTGTGGATTATTTGACATAGATGAGGATGGGATTCTACTGGCAGCAAATTTATATGTAGATTATGCAATTCAACAATTGCAATAAGAATTTTACTTATATAAATTCTAGTTGTGTGCTTTCTTTATTTTATATTATATTACGTACAGTCTTTAAGAATAAAAACAGCAAGCATTATTAGATTGGTGATCTTAAATTGATAAAAATCATCTATTATTTATATTTCAGAGAGGAGTGAGAAGTCAGTGCGTTTTGATTTATATTTTGTTATAAAATATATACCTATGTACATTAAGGCGGCTAAACTTACACTTACCCTTGCCTTTTTCGGAATCATATTATCCATAATTATTGGATTTATCTGCAGCATTATAGTTTATTACAGGGTTAAGGGACTGAAACAAATAGTTGGAGTTTATGTAGAAGTTTCTAGAAATACACCTCTTCTAATACAATTATTTTTCTTGTATTATGGACTACCACAAGTTGGAGTAAAACTTGATGCCATAACCTGTGCTGTTGTTGGACTAGCGTTTTTGGGAGGAAGTTATATGTCAGAAGCCTTTCGCGGTGGCTTTGAAGCGGTTAGCAAAACTCAAGTAGAAGCTGGACTTAGCATTGGATTAACAAAGCCTCAACTTATTCGCTATGTAATATTTCTCCAAGCTTTTGCGGTGGCAGTTCCTTCACTAGGGGCAAATGCAATTTTTATTCTAAAGGAGACTTCAATTGTTAGTGCTATAGCCTTGGCGGATCTTATGTTCGTGGCAAAGGATTTAATAGGAATGTATTACAAAACCACCGAAGCTCTTACTATGTTGGTAGTAGCTTATCTTATTATTTTACTTCCAATATCTTTGATATTTACAACTATTGAGAGGAGGGTGCGTTATGCAGGATTTGGGGGCTAGCATCATCTTTCAAGGGGTAAATTTACAAAGGTTGCTTAGCGGGTTGTTAGTTACAGGGAGAATAGCACTTATATCAATAGCTATTTCAAGCATACTCGGAATTATATTTGGCATTATTATGACTTCAAAAAGAAAGAGTATAAAAATATTTTCAAGATTATATTTAGAGAGTATTAGAATTATACCAATTTTAGTATTGTTGTTTATTTTTTATTTTGGGATTACAAAAATTCTAAAGATTCATTTAGAAGGAGAACTGGGTTCTATAATTGTTTTTTCTCTATGGGGTACTGCAGAAATGGGAGATTTAGTTAGAGGAGCAATAATGTCACTTCCAAAACATCAAAGAGAAAGCGGAAAAGCTATAGGACTTACAGAGAACCAAATTTATTTATATATAATAATACCTCAGGTTGTGAGAAGACTAGTTCCAGCAGCAATGAATCTTGCAACACGAATGATAAAGACAACATCTTTAGTGGTACTTATTGGGGTTGTAGAGGTATTAAAGGTTTCACAACAGATTATAGAGTCTTCAGTTTTAAAAAATCCTTCTGCAGCCTTTTGGGTATATGGATTTTGTTTTATCCTTTACTTTATAATTTGTTACCCGATGTCATTATTTTCAAAAAGACTAGAGAAAAAGTGGCAGAGCTAAATTAACTATAAAAAATATAAACTAATTAAGTAGCTACAAAAATAAAATGTAAGATATAAAAGTTAATCATTAATGAAATTTTTTATTCTACTGAAAAAGGTGCGGGGAGTTAAGGAGGTAGAGATATGACGTTACAGCAATCTGTGCTAGAAATAGCGGACCTATACAAAGAATACGAAAATTCAAATACGGTTTTATCCAACGTCTCCCTTACGGTTAATAAAGGAGAGGTCTTAGTTATATTAGGGCCTTCAGGGTGTGGAAAAAGTACGCTTCTTAGATGTATTAATGGACTTGAAGATATAAAGTCAGGAATTATAAAGTTAAATGGGAAAGTAATTAATGAAGATAAGACTAAGTGGCATCTTATACGCCAGAAAATCGGCATGGTTTTTCAAAGCTATGATTTATTTCCCCATATGACGATTATAGATAATATATTGCTCGGACCTATCAAAGTACAAAAACGTGATAAGAATGAGGTTTTAGAGCAAGCTGAAAAGTTGTTAGAAAGAGTTGGGCTTATAGATAGGAAAAATGCATATCCAAGACAACTTTCAGGAGGCCAAAAACAAAGGGTAGCAATTGTACGAGCTCTTTGCATGAATCCAGAAATAATGCTTTTTGATGAAGTGACAGCAGCATTAGACCCGGAAATGGTTCGTGAAGTCTTAGATGTTATGTTAGAACTTGCAAGACAAGGAATGACCATGGTTATAGTAACTCATGAAATGGAGTTTGCTAAGGCTGTTGCAGATAGGATTGTGTTTATTGATGAAGGAACAATTACTGAAAGCAGTATTCCCAAGGAATTTTTTAATAATCCAAAAACTGAACGAGCAAAGAGTTTTTTAAAAACCTTTAATTTTGATAATGAAAGAGGGAATGAAGAATGAAGAAGAGATTTAAGGTAGCATCAATTTTAACTACGCTTGTAATTGCAATAGGAGTATTAGCTGGATGCTCATCTAAAACTTCAAAGGAATCATCAATTGAAACTATAAAGAAAAATGGAGTCATCAAGATTGGTGTATTTAGTGATAAGCCACCTTTTGGATACGTAGATGAAAAAGGAAATAACCAAGGATTTGATGTATATATAGCAAGACGTTTTGCTAAGGATTTACTAGGTGATGAAAGTAAGGTTCAGTTTGTCTTAGTGGAAGCTGCAAGTCGTGTAGAATATTTAGAAACTGGAAAGGTTGACGTTATTCTAGCTAATTTTACAGTTACAGATGAGAGAAAAGAAAAAGTTGATTTTGCAAATCCATATATGAAAGTTGCTTTAGGAGTGGTTTCTCCTGAAGGTGATAAGATTACTAATGTAGACCAGTTAAAGGGAAAGAAATTGATAGTAAATAAAGGGACTACAGCAGAGACATATTTCACTAAAAATTACCCTAATATAGAACTTTTAAAATATGATCAAAATACTGAAGCTTTTCAAGCATTAAAGGATGGAAGAGGTTCTGCTTTAGCACATGACAATACATTACTTTTTGCTTGGGCAAGAGAAAATAAAGGATTTACTACAGGTGTGGAGTCACTTGGCAGCTTAGATACTATTGCACCAGCAGTACAAAAAGGAAATGTGGAACTTTTAAATTGGATAAATGATGAACTTACAAAGCTTGGCGAGGAGAAGTTTATTCATGAAGCTTATGATAAAACATTACAACCAGCTTATGGTGATTCTATAGATCCAGAATCCGTTGTTGTTGAAGGCGGAAAGATAAAATAATATTTTATAAAAGAAATCCCTATGTAGTATAAGTAACATACTGCATGGGGATTTTACATGTAACCTAAAAATTATTGAAACAACTAAAAGATGCGCCAAACTATCAAGGGATTTAGAATTAACGCAAGAAAAAATAAACTATAAATTATTAGTTCCTTATAATTTATAAAATAGACTTATAATAAGGAGATAAATTTTATATTACAGCTTTTAAAAACTCTGCGTATTTGCGATCAGAAAGCATTATATGATTACTTATCCATTGAGATAAGAAGTCTATAATTTCAAGGATAGTTTTTCTTTGATTATCGTCGATATCTTCTCTTGAAGATAATTCTGCTATTTTTACTACATAAGACAAATGTTCTTCTTCCTGAACATGAGTATGTTCATAATTATGTTTTTTTAACAGTTCTTCTTCATAGTGAAAATGATATTTTGTATATTCCTGTAGCTCATCAAGTATTGTCATAATTTGGTCATATCTATCATAGCCATCATTTATTATAGCTATTTCATATGCTTTTGAGCCAATTTCCATTAGTTTTTTATGTTGCTTATCAATTTCTTCAATATCTAAATTGTAACGATCTTTCCATTCAAATGCCATTTACAAACCTCCCAATACTATCGGATTAATGATAGATTTATTTATATTGTACTAAACCTTTGATATTAATACAAGTTAAGTAATGTAAAAAATATATATTTTTAAATTATATGTTCGAATAAAGACTTTTCATAGATCATATTGATATTTTTAATATTTTTTTTAGAAGCTTTATGTAATCTCAATAACAGAACTTATATAATATCTATTTTAATAATATGATTTTATAAATCTATTTAATACTATATTTTGAATTTTTGAATTTGAGAATTAAGAATTTCTGCTAATTCAGCTTGTTGTTGGGCAGATCTCGCTATTTCATTAATTGCATTAGCTGTATCAGACATAGTATTTCTAATCTCTTCAGAACTTGCAGCACTTTCTTCTGCAACGGCAGATACATTTTCAACAGCAGAACTTATTGCTTTTAGGGTGTGTTTGATAGAATCAGAAGAACTAGCGGTTTTATCAGCAGTTTGCTGCATATAATTGGCATCATTTTCGTAGGCTATTGAAGTATCTAATAGTGTGTCATAATCTGGTTTTATTGTACCTTCCATGAAGTCTAATAAAGCTTTTGTGTTTATAGCTAGATTATTAAAGGTAGACTCAACACCATCGATAACAGCTTTTATATCGGCTACTGATGATGAAGATTGTTCTGCGAGTTTTCTAACTTCTTCTGCAACTACGGCAAAACCTTTTCCAGCTTCTCCAGCCCTTGCTGCTTCTATTGAAGCATTAAGAGCTAATAGATTTGTTTGCTCTGTAATACTCATAATACTGTCTGTTATAAGTTTGATTTCTTTGATGATTTCTCCGTCTTTTAAAGCTTTAGCTACAGTTGCACGTTTTTGATCATATAAATCATTAGCTTTTGTGGCAGAAGCTACACCATTATTATGAATTAAGATAGCTCTATCTTTGATTTCTTGTGAAGAGACCTTGCCATCTAAGGCCATTTTTGATAGTTCATTTGATTCAGAAGTGAGATCTACAATAGAAATACTTACATCTTGGGTACTAGTACTGAGAGTATCTATACCAGCACTTATTTGACTTGTAGATTCACTTACAAGGCTAACTTGTGAGGATACTTCCTCAGTAATTGCTGATAATTCTTCACTGGAGGCATTTATATTTTCACAACTTATTGCTACATGTTTTATCAAAGCTTTTATATTTTCCACGGCTTTATTTAACTGAATAGATACGAGTCCAAGTTCATCTTTTGATGTGTTCTGAAGAGGAACAGATAAATCCCCATTTCCAAAGGCTTCAGTAAATTTAAATATTGCATTTATTTGTTTTGTTATAGAACGAGACATGTTATAACTTATTAATACTACAAGAACTACAGTTAGTAAGGAGAGTATTATTACAATATTTTTAGCTTTGTTATAGTTATTTATTGCTTCATCAATATCATTTTGAGAAATTGAGTTAGTTTCACTTATGTACTTGTTTAGAGTATCAGATAGAATTTTGTTAGTTGCTTCAATATTTCTATAAGCAATTCTAGATGTCTTATAATCTCCTTTTTCTATAAAAGAAAGAATTCGTGATACATTTTCATTAAAGTTTTCAAGTTTCTGTTTGAAAAAATCAAGTTCATCCTTAGAACTGTCAGCAATAGTTTTTTCATATAGAGAAACCAGATTTGTGTTATCCTTTTGAAGATTTTCTGTAGTTGTATTTAGAAGGTCAAACTTATATTTACTTTCTTCATCCAAAAGAGTTAAAACATTTGTTTCTATTTCGAAAATATTACTTTTTATATTTCCAGAATACATTACTCCATGTAGATCATTTTCATAAATAGAAACCATATGATTTTTTGTATCAGCTAATTTTATAAGTGAATAAATACCTATAATTTCAGATATAACAAATATCAATATAAAACATATTATTAGTTTATGAGATATTTTTAAATTATTAAATTTATTCATATAAAGTCCTCCTATCATAATTAAAAAATATGTACTAACATAATTAAAAAAGATGTACTAAAATATAAAATCTACATTAGGAATATCGGATGAGAAAAAATTTTCTTAACAAATTTGTAAAAGAAAACAATAAGCCCATTTCCAATATATTACATAGAATATTATATGTAAATAGTAAGTTTACTATTTATTGTTAAAGTTGGTTGAAGTATCTATAGCATATTTATTTTTATGACAAAGTTTTTATTGAACTTTGGCATAAGAGATAAGTTTGTATTAGGATGATTAATAGAATTCTTAATGATAGATTTGCAAAGAGATTAAAGGATTTATTATATTTTAGGTGAATTTAGTATTGAAACTTAGCTATTTTATTAAAGTGAAAAAAAGTGGACAATATATTGACACTGAATAGTGAATAGTGTACCATTTGAGATAATATAGCGATATGTAAAAAAAAGTAATCAACAAAACTTTATTGAATTAGAGGTGCATTTTATGAAGAAAACTCACATTATTGGTATTATAGTGATTGTTGTAGCTGTTGGCGCTGCAGTAGCTATTGGGATTGGAACCAAGAAGAGCAAAACTACTGATGTCAAAGCTACTAAAGTAGAATTATTTACAGTGCCGCAGAGTAAAAAGGTTTATGTGAATGGCATTATTGAACCTGAGAGTTACAAAGATATTTATCTTGATGCTAGTAAAGGAACCGTTAACACTACTAATGTAACAAATGGACAAGTTGTTAAGGCTGGAGATATTCTTTTTACATATAAAAATGAACAAGTTACAGAAACCTTAAATACCTGTGAGGATACAATAGCAACAGCTAGAAGACAAAGAGATTCAAATACAGCAGCGAAAAATAGATTGGAAGCTAAAAAGCAAGAGATGAAAAATGTTACTGGTGCTTTGAGTGGAGTTGAAGACTTTGATTCTCAAATAAGTACACTTAATGATCAGATTAGTGCAGCTGATGCTCAGATATCATCGTATCAAGACAAGATAAACAAACTTAGAGAAAAGGAAACATCTAATGTTGTTTCACCAATCGATGGAATAGTCACCCTTAGAGAAATAGAAACAAATATGACGAAACCTTATATAACAGTTGAAAGTAATATTTTGTGTGTAAATGGTACTGTAAATGAAAAGGACAAGTTAAAGCTTACAGAAGGAAAAGCTGTAGATATTTATATATTTGGACAAAAGAAGAATGTTACAGGAAAAATTGCAACTATTGGAGCAAAACCAATTAAAGAAGCTGCAGCGTTAGGAAATGTAACAAATTCGGCAGGATCTTCAGTTTCAAACTATGAGATAAAAATTGCTTTTGATAGCCAAGAAAATCTTATCAATGGTTTCCATGTACAAGCAACAATTTTGTTAAATGATGGAGGCATAAAGATTCCAGCTACATCACTTATAAATGAAGAAGATAAATATTATGTATTTAAAGATGTTGACGGTAAATTTGAAAAGGCGGAAGTAGTGTATGGAGGTAATCAAGAAGACGATGCAATAATTCTTCAAGGTTTAAGTGAAGGAGATAAAATAGCTGAAGAGCCAACTGCAGATACGAAAGAAGGTACAAAAGTTGAGTAAGCTTATAGAATTAAAAGACATTAATAAGTTCTATAGGTTAAGAAGTGATAAGCTGCATGTTTTAAAAGGTATCAATCTAACTATAGAACAAGGTGACTTTGTTATGATAATGGGCAAATCTGGAAGTGGGAAAACTACACTTTTGAATTTACTTGGGTTATTAGACAATTTTGATAATGGAAACTTTATTTTTGATGGTAAGGATGTAACTCATTTTAATGAAAACCAGAGATCACAGCTCAGAAATAAGCATATGGGGTTTATATTTCAACAGTTTCATCTTATAGAGTCTCTAACTATAGCACAAAATGTAGAGTTGCCATTAGTATACAGAGGCAAGGTTCCAAAAAGGAAAAGAATCGATGATACAAATAAATATCTAGAGATGGTAGGACTTCTTGAAAAGAAAAATGTTAAACCTACTGAATTATCAGGAGGCCAGCAGCAAAGGATAGCAATTGCAAGAGCACTTATTAATGATCCTTATGTTATCTTCGCTGACGAGCCAACAGGAGCACTAGATAGTGTAACTAGCACGCAGATAATGGAGATATTAAAGAAACTTAATGAAGATAATAAAACAATTATAATGGTAACTCATGATGAGGAGTTAGCTTCATATGCAAATAAAGTAATTCATATAAAAGATGGATTAGTGGTGAAGGTGGAATAAATATGTCTTTAAAGGATTTGATTAAAACAGCTTTATCTAGCATGAGTGCTCATAAGCTACGTGTTTTTCTTACTATGATTGGAATAATTATAGGAATAAGTTCTGTTGTTACAATTTTATCTATTGGAAATGGATTAAAAGCAGAACTTAATTCAACAGTAGAGGATTCTGCAGCAAATAGCTATTCTATCCAATTTATGCCAGATAATTCTACAATGGATAGTAGAATAGCAGAACCTTTTGATAAAAATGATGTTTATTCAGTGGAAGCTATTGATGGAGTAGAAAAGGTTGAAACTAATTCAGGTGGAATGCTTAATGTAAATGTATCTAATATAGAATTTTTTAGTTCTACGACCATGGGAATAATATATCCATATAAAAATGAAACTATAAAATTGCTATATGGAAGAAATTTCAATGAGGGTGAGGAAGACCAAAATTTAGTGATTTTATCTCAAGAAGTAGCAGAAGGACTTTTTGATGAGTTAGAAGAGGGGATTGGAAGAGCTGTAACTATAAATAATACTAATTTTGAAGTTATAGGAATCCAGGAAAAGTCTACAGGTTTTTCACTTTTGGGACCTAAGGATTATATTCAAGAGCAATCTTATGAAAGCATCACTGATAACTCATATATAAGTAATTTTAAGGTTACTGTGGATATAAAAGCAGATAAGGATCAAGTGTTAGATGAAGTAACAACCATATTAAAGGAAAATCATAATGATTTAGCTGGAAAATATGAGGTTGCAGACCCTCAAGCTATAACAAAAGCTTTAGAAAAAGTTATCGGTGGTATAACTACATTCATAGCTGTAGTATCAGGAATATCTCTATTTGTTGGTGGTATTGGAGTTATGAACATTATGTATGTTTCAGTAACAGAAAGAAAAAGAGAAATTGGAATAAGAAGAGCAATTGGAGCAAAACCAAGAAGTATTATGTTGCAATTTCTAATAGAAGCTATTTTTGTAACAGGTTCTGGGGGGCTTATAGGAATTTTGTTTGGTTATCTTTTTGGAAAGATAGCAGGGGCATTTTTACCTTTCCCACCAGTGATGACTGTTGGAAGTTTCTTAGGTGCAACAATTTGTTCTGTGACTGTAGGAATAATTTTTGGTATTGTTCCCGCTATTAAAGCTTCAAAACTTGATCCAATAAAAGCGATATATCAATAAAATGTTGATTTGAGAAATAGTAACTAAGGAAAACATATAAATACAATTAAAGTTTTATCTTTTTTATAGATACACATAACCATAACTAAAAATATTTTTGTTGGTATGACAGAGAAGCAAGTTAGTAAATTTAGCGAATAGTTTAAGTTTAGGATATGAGGATTATAAAAATAACTAACAAAGATAAAAATGTGTCTCAGGATAGAAAGAACTATCTCTGAGACATGTTTTTAAAATTGATTTTAGATTATACAATTAATTTTATAATCGTGTTAAATATAGGTCTAACTATGAAAATTTTATAATGAATAAGTAAACTATTATTAAAGCTGAAGATATGTTTTATAAAGTAAAATTTATTTTTCTAATGGATGGAAGTAGGAACTAGTTCCGCCAGATACGTTTATAACTTTATAGCCTTTTGAGCTTAAAGTTGCACAGGCTATAGAACTACGACCACCAGACTGACAGACTATATAATATTCTTTGTCTTCTTCAAGATAATCTTCTGTATTATTAAGAATTTCGCTCATAGGTATATTTTTAGCTGTTGGTATATGCCCAGTTTTATATTCATATTCATCACGTATATCAATTAAATCGATTTCTCCTAATCGACCATTTAAATCGTGGACACTCAAAATATTATAATCCATTGGGTTTCCTCCTTATGAAAGTATAGGTTTACAAATTATATGTAGAGTATACCAAAAAATATGATAAATTATTAGTCTTAAATATATAAAATAATTTAATATAGGTGGTTTAATACATAATGTGTGAAATATATGTATTATAGAGATGCTGAATAATAGGTTATATAAAATTTTCAGTTATTAATGAAATTTGCAAAATTTTGTTATAAAATAAGTCATGAGGAGATTGTGAGGAAAATAAGATTTTAGGAAGTTTGACAAAAAGTTAGTTTGATATCTATGAAATACATACATTAAAAGGAGGTTGAAATTGTGTTAGAGGTAAAAGGACTTACAAAGGAGTTCAAAAATTTGAAGGCAGTTGATAATATAAGTTTCACTGTTAAAGAAGGAGAAATAGTAGGGCTACTGGGAGAAAATGGAGCAGGTAAGACTACAACGCTACGACTACTAGCTACCATGCTGAAACCTTCTTCAGGTACTGCTACTATTAACGGATTTGATATTAAAAAAGATGCAGAGAAAGTTAGAGGAGAAATAGGAATACTTTTTGGTGGTGAAGTTGGATTATACGATAGGTTAACTGGTAGAGAGAATATAAAATATTTTGGTGAACTAAATGGTATGAGTAAAGAAGCTTCAGATAAGAGTGTTGATAAACTTGCCAGAGAACTAGGTATGGAGGAATACATTGAGAGAAGAGTTGGAAAATTCTCAAGGGGCATGAAACAAAAGATTGCTATAGCAAGATCTATTGTTCATGAACCATCAGTTATGCTTTTTGATGAACCTACAGCAGGACTTGATGTTAGTGCTGCAAGAATAGTTCAGGATTTTATTTTCAAATGCAAGGCTGATAAAAAAGCTATTATTTTTTCAAGCCATTCAATGGCAGAAGTTGAAAAGTTATGTGATAGACTCATTATAATAAATAAAGGAACAATAGTAGAACAAGGTACAATAGAAGAGTTAAAGACAAAGTATAATAATAGCGATATGGAAGAAGTATTTATGTCATTGGTAGGTGAAAAAAATGAGTAGTCCAAAGCTGATAGTATTTAAAAAAGAGTTAAGTGATATTTTAAGAGATAGAAAATCAGTTATTTCAGCGATTTTAATTCCTCTTATACTATTTCCAATTCTATCTTTTGTTATGGGATTCGCTTTCAATAAATCTATGAATTCTGTTTCAGAAAATATGAAAATTTCTATAGTATCAAAAGGTGATAGCGCCATAGAGAAATACATAAAAAGTCAAGATAATATAAATATCATAGAAACTGATAATCCAGAAGAAGCAGTTGAAAAAGGTGATGTATATTTAGCACTAGAAATACCAGACAACTTTGATGAAACAATATCAAAGGACCAGTCCAGTAAGATTACAATGATTTATGATAATAGTAGTAGTGATTCGCAGAATGTTAAATCTGCTATTAGCTTACTAATTGAGCAATACTCAAAAACTATAGTTACTGAGAGACTTGCAAGCAGAAATATAGATGAAACTCTTTTAAATCCAGTAGTAGTAGATGAAAAGAGTTCTACAGCTGAGGATGAAGGCATGGCAAAAATGTTAGTTGGCATGATTATTCCTTTAATGTTAATGATATACGCTGTTTCAGGTCCATTAGCAGCAGCGACAGATCTTGGTGCAGGTGAAAAGGAGAGAGGAACTCTTGAACCACTATTAACAACCAAGGCAAATAGGATATCAATTTTATGGGGAAAGTTACTTGCAATTACTGTAATGGGAGTTATTACAGCAGGTGCTTCATTAATTGGTATGTTTATTGCCATGAATATGAAAAATGGAATGTTTACAATGGGTAGCGAATCCGGAGTTGCTAGTGTAGCTATTGAGCCACAAGCTATAATTATTATAGGAGTTCTATTGGTATTTACAACTATGGCTTTTGGTGCTTTGGAATTAGCGATAAGTATATTTGCAAGATCTTTTAAAGAAGCACAAACTTATAATTCACCGCTTATAATTCTTGCAATGATCCCAACGTACCTAACATATATGATGGATGCAAAAAATATTGATTTTATATATTTAAATATACCAATTGCAAATGGAGCATGCGTAATGAAAGAAGTTTTATCTGGAATATATAATCCATTACACATCGGAGTTACTTTTGCTTGGACAGGTGTATATATTATATTAGCAATTTTAGCTGCTAGATTTATGTTTAATAGGGAAGACGTTGTATTTAGAGCTTAGAAACTTTTCAGAATAAAAAGTTGCAGTAGAAAGTTTTAATTTTATGAATGATGAAGAACCTATGAATTAACAGGATGTTTAACTGTTAATCATAGGTTTTTTTATTTGTAAGGAAAAGTTATTTAGTATAAAAGTTTTACTCATATAGTGAAATAAAAGTTTCACATCGAAAATAATGATTCTTCATTTGTTAAAAATCAACGTCATATACAGTTATTATTGCATTACATATATTAAAGTGAAAAATAAAGGTTAAAAAAATGAAAAATGTCGATTTATTTTTTCAACTATAAACCATAATAATTAGGTAAATGTTTTCTAAAATATATTTAGGGGGTCAAAAGAATGAAAAGAAGTTTAATTAAAAGAATTTCTGCTATTGCTTGTGCAGTTGTTTGTGCATTTACCTCAGGCACGCAGGTAAGTGTAAATGCACAAGTGGCTACTAGCGGATATAAAACCCAAAGTTATAATTGGGGAAATGTACAAATTGTCGCTGGTGGATATGTACCTGCCATAATTTTTAACGAAGGAGAAAAAGATTTAATGTATGCTCGTACAGACATGGGTGGAGCATATAGGTGGGATAATGCTGCAGGAAAATGGATACCACTTACAGACTGGGTAAGTTTTGATGAGTGGAATTTACTGGGGTGTGAAAGTTTAGCTGCTGATCCAGTAGAGACAAATAGAATGTACATAGCGGCAGGTACTTATAATAATGACTGGACAAAAATGAATGGATACATACTTAGATCTCAGGATAAAGGGAATACCTTTGATAGAGTTGAACTTCCATTTAAATTTGGTGGAAATATGCCAGGAAGAGGGATGGGAGAACGTCTAGTTATAGATCCTAATGACAACAAGGTTATTTATTTTGGTGCACGTACAGGGGATGGACTTTGGAGAAGTAATGATTATGGTGTAACTTGGAGTAAAGTTGATAACTTCCCATCAGTAGGAACGATTAAAGATTATTATGGCAATGAATATGGAGTACTTTGGGTTGCATTTGATACAAGTTCAAGTACTAAAGGAACACCATCAAAAGATATTTATGTTGGTGTAGCTGATGATAGTAACTCTATTTATCATAGTGCGGATAGTGGAGCAACTTGGACAGCACTTGCAGGTCAACCGCACAGACCAACAGATTGGACTTCACCTAGTGTCGAAGGATTCCTTCCTCATCACGGTATTTTAGCTTCCAATGGTATGCTTTATATATCTTATGTTGATGGAGCTGGTCCATATAATGGTGATAACGGACAATTGTGGAAGTATGATACAAAAACAGGTGTTTGGACAGATATTTCTCCTGTTAGTGGAGCAGCAATTAATGCTGGCTTCGGAGGTCTTGCTGTTGATAAACAAAATCCAGATACAATAGTAGTATCAACTTTGAACATTTGGTGGCCGGATGAAAATATGTATAGAAGTACTGATGGTGGAGCAACATGGAAACCTATTTGGGAATGGGGAGCATATCCAGAACGTAATTTTCATTATGATATAGATTATTCAGCATCAAAATGGCTAGATTGGGGAGCAAATAAATCGATGCCAGAAACCAATGTAAAGCTAGGGTGGATGCTTGATTATGTTGGAATTGATCCATTTGATTCAAATAAGATGATATATGGAACTGGTGCAACAGTTTATGGAACTGACAATTTAACAGATTGGGATAAAACTGATGGAGTAGTGCATATAAAAGTAAAAGGTCAAGGTATTGAAGAAACAGCAGTTAGTGCATTAGTTAGCCCTACAACGCCAGGTGTTCAGCTTTTAAGTGGTTTATTTGATGTCAATGGCTTTGTTCATACAGATATTAACGTAGTACCAGAGAAATTATCTAGTGTTTATACAAGTAGTATAGATTATGCAGAAAAATCCCCACAAGTGATAGTGCGAGTTGGTAATGGTGGATTTTCAAATGCTGGTGCAACCATAAATATTCAATACTCAATTGATGGAGGAACTACTTGGACATATCCTACAAATAGTTTTAAAGAAACAGTTAATGGTTCCGATGCCTATGCAGAGAAAGGAACTGTTGCAGTTAATGCTGATGGAGGCACTATTCTTTGGAGTGCTGAAAATATGAGTGGAGCTTATTATACAACTAATAAAGGAACGAGTTGGACTAAATCTACAGGTCTTCCAGCTGCGGCAAAGGTTTATTCAGATCGTGTTAATCCAGATAAATTCTATGGTTTTAAAGATGGAAAGTTCTATATAAGTAAGGACGGTGGTGTTACATTTACTGAAAGTGCAGCAACAGAATTACCAACCACTGGACAATTTAAAGCTATGGCAGGTAAAGAAGGTGAAATCTGGTTAACTGGAAAGACTCCAAATCCAGATAAAACTATAGATGAGCCAGTACTTTACGGTATGTGGCACTCAGCAGATGGAGGTGCAACGTTCACAAAGGTTGCGAATGTTGAAGAAGCTGATACCATTGGTTTTGGAATGGCAGCTACTGGTCAAGATTATATGACAATATACACTTCTGCTCAAATCGGTGGAAAACGTGGTATCTTCAGATCAGATGATAAAGGAGAAACTTGGATTAGAATTAATGATGATGCCCACCAATATGGATCAACAGATGTTGCTATAACAGGTGATCCTAAGGTTTATGGTCGTGTTTACCTTGGAACAAATGGCCGCGGAATTGTCGTTGGAGATATAGCAACAGGTGCTAAAATTATGAAAGATGGAAAGGTAATTGCTGATGGGGTAATCGCTGAAGATAATGGTTCTATTATTGTAGCCATTGATTCGAACACAATAGATAAGGATTTAGCTAACCTTGTTGAACCACCGTTACCTAGCACTGCTACTTCTGTAGAAACAAGAGTAAATACAGCAGCAATAAACGGCGGAGCAGGAAGCTTCGAAATTATTACACCAAATAGTAATATTATACTTCCAATAGGCATAGCAGATTATACTGGATTTGCACCAGGATCATATTTATCGATTAAACAAAACGTATTGATAGATAATGCAATATTGCAATTGATAAAGGGTGTTAATAAGGTATTTGAGTTTACTACAGCTGTTTACGACAGTAATGGTAATAAATTGCAAGACATAATTCAATTTAATAATGGAAATAAAGCAACTATTACATTAAAATTAACTGCTGATGATATTAATGGATTAGATACAAATAAGCTTGCAAGTTATTACTATAATGATAGTACAAATAAATTTGAAGGCTTAGGAGGAACATTTGATAGTGCAAATAATACTTTCACCTTTGAAACATCTCACTTTAGTAATTTTGTTTTAGCTGAATCTATTGTAGAGGCTCCAGTATTAACAACAACAGGTTCACCTATAGATATGACTGTATTATTAACTTTAGGTACGATTGTATTAGGTATAGGAACAGTTATAATCTTAAGAAAAAAAGAGTCTGCTAAATAGAAGTTAATAAGAGTAGTTAAGTAAGAAAAAGCTGATTTCTGTGTTTATCAGAAATCAGCTTTTCGCTTAAAAGCCGGATAAAATAAATAGTACAAAAAACTATTAAGGTGAAGAGGAGTCCTATTGACATTGGAAGTATATAAGAGTAATATATAGGCACACCCAGTATAGGGGGTGGGGAGGTATAGGAACACTATCTAGGAGGCAGTATATGAACGAAGAGAGAAAAAAAGTTCTACAAGCTTTAAAAACTTCAAAGGGACAAATTGAAGGAATAATTAAGATGATAGAGGATGAAAGATATTGTATTGATATATCTAACCAGTTAATGGCTGCACAAGCCCTTCTTAAGAAAGCTAATTTACTTATTTTAAGGCAACATTTAAGTCATTGTGTTAAGGAAGCGATAATTCATGATAAAGGTGACGAAAAATTAGACGAAGTTATGAAACTTTTATCAAAATTTATAGATTAAAGTTTACAATATATGGTAATGAATAACTATAGTAAAAAATAATTATATTAGATATTCCAAAGATGAAATTCAACTAATTACTTATCTTTCGATGATATAGCAAAATTATTAATGGATGTGAAAATCTATTGTATAAATGAAGAATAGATGAAACTTACAATTAAAGAGGAGGAATTTTTATGAAAAAGAAAATTGTTATTGAAGGAATGTCATGTAATCATTGCGTTAACCATGTTACAAATGCTTTAGAAGAAATAAAAGGTATAAAAGACATAGTAGTTATGTTAGATACTAAAACAGCTATAGTTGATGCTGAAGAAAGCGTTAAAGATGAAGAAATAAAATTTGCGATAGATGATGCTGGATATGATGTAGTTAGTATAGAAGAGGTATTATAATTTAAGAAGTTTCGGAGGCATGAGTTGATGCAAGGATTTCAAGAAAATTTACTAAAAGTTATAGAAGAAAAAAATCTACATGAGTATCTTTTTTTGGGAAATTTTGGTCTTGAAAAAGAAAATTTGAGAGTTGATAAAAAGGGGAGGTTGGCATTAACAGCTCATCCTAAAGCTTTCGGGAAAAAAGTCGAAAATTCATATATAAAGGCGGATTTTTCCGAAAGTCAGGTTGAAGTAATAACACCTGCCTTTGATTCCATAGATGAGTCTTATAATTTTTTAGAGAATCTTCAGGATATTGTAAGCCTAAATTTAGAGGAAGAATATCTATGGCCACAGAGTAATCCACCTTATCTGCCAGAGGCAGAGGAAATAATTATCGCTAAAATGGAAAATAGGCATGAGGAGGAATATAGAGAAGAATTATCTAAAAAATATGGAAAAAAGAGACAACTGATTAGTGGTATACACTATAATTTTTCTTTCAAAGATAGTTTTATAGAAGAACTATATGATAGTATAGGTACAGGAGAAGGTTATAAGGAGTTTCGTAATAATTTCTATTTAAGGATAACTAGGAATTTTTTGAGATACCGATGGCTTATAATATATCTTACAGGAGCAAGTCCAATATTTCATGAAACTTATATAGAAGGTTTTATGAGGGATGCTTTTAAGATTAATAATGACAGCTATAGCATTAATAATATGGTTTCTCTGAGAAATAGTATCTATGGTTATAAGAATAAAGAGGATTGCTATGTTTCCTTTAATTCTGTTGAAAAGTATGTTGAAGATTTAAAAGGTCTAGTGAACAATGGTAAGTTGATAAGTCACAAGGAGTTTTATAATCCTATAAGATTAAAGACCAGTGTGACAGATGACTTGCTGCAACAATTATTAGACGGTGGTATAAATTATCTAGAAGTAAGAATCTTAGATTTAAATCCTATGTATAAGAATGGAGTAAGTAAAGAAAGTTTATACTTCATGCATTTATTTATTTTACTTATGCTTTTTATCGAAGATAAACCTTTAACGGAAGAGGAACAAAGAATAGCTAATACAAACCATGATTTGGTGGCAATAAGTGGTATGGCAGATGAACTTTTTATATTTGAAGATGATGGCAGTAAGATTTTATTAAAGGACAAAGCGTTAGAAATATTAACAAGATTGGAAGAATTAGCTAGTGTTTTGGATTTTGAAGATAAATATAAAAATATAATAAAGTCAGAAAAACGTAAAATTTTAAATAATATAGATACTGTTTCAGAAGAAATAGTAAAATCTACAAAAAATTCTTCTTTCATTGAATTTCATATGAATAAAGCTAAACAGTATTTAGAAGAAAGTAAAAAGAAAGAATTTAATTTTATTGGTTTTGAAGATCTTGAATTATCTACTCAAATACTTTTAAAGGATGCAGTAACTAGCGGTATTAATATAGAAGTGTTGGATAAGAGTGAGAATTTTATTTCGCTATCTAAAAATGGTAAAAAAGAATATATAAAGCAAGCAACTAAAACCTCGAAGGATTCGTATAGTACAGTTCTTATAATGGAAAATAAGCTTGTAACTAAAAAAGTTTTAAGTGACAATAATATCAGAGTTCCTAAAGGAAGGGATTATGATGAAGTAAAGAGCGCAGTAGCTGATTTTAAATATTTTAAAGATAAAAAAATTGTTATTAAACCTAAGTCAACTAATTTCGGAATTGGAATAACCATTTTTAAAGAATCTTTTTCTAAAGAAGATTATGAAAAAGCTTTGGAGATGGCATTTAGGCATGATAATACTGTGTTAATCGAGGAATTTTTTAGTGGTAAAGAATATAGGTTTTTGGTAATTGATAATGAAGTTGTAGGAATACTTCATAGGGTTCCAGCAAATGTTATTGGTGATGGGATAAAAAATATTACTGAGCTTATTGAAGAAAAAAATTTAGATCCATTAAGAGGTCATGGATATAAAACACCTCTTGAAAAAATTAAACTTGGAGAAAGTGAAGAGCTATTCTTAAAAAATCAAGGAAAAAGTAGCACATATATTCCAAAAAAAGATGAAAGAGTATTTTTAAGAGAAAATTCTAATATTAGTACTGGTGGAGATAGTATAGACTTTACTGATGACATTCATGGTAGTTATAAAGAAATCGCTATTAAATCTGCAAGTGCTGTAAATGCTAGAATATGTGGTGTAGACATGATGATTGATAACATAAGTGAAATTGCGGATAATGTTAATTATGGAATAATTGAGTTAAATTTCAATCCAGCTATTCATATTCACTGTTACCCATATAAGGGGAAAAATAGAAAAGCGGGACAAGCGATTTTAAAACTTCTTTTTTAAAAAACTTGGTTATTCAGTTTCAATAAAGAGATTTTAAAGACGGTGTCGAAGACATTTTTATGGCACTGTCTATATAATATTAGAAGCAAGAGGAGCATAATATATACTATATAATATAATTGATTCTTATTACAAAAAATGATAAAATATTATGAACACAAAGAAGATGAAATAGGTTATTTATAGAGGTATATCAACATTATACATTCTACTTAAAAAAGATATGAATGGAAACGCTTGTAAAACTATATAAGCTAGGGGTGAAAAGTATGGGAAGTAAAAGAAGTCTTTTTAAGAAGAAGGATGCTTCAGAAAAAAAAGATGTTTTAAAGAAAAGATTTACTTTTAAGAAAAACAGTGATCTTAAAAAAAGTACTAGCTCCGAGAAAAATGATGTTCTTAAGAAGAAGGCAGTTTTTAGTAAATTTAAACTTTTTCAGAAGGTGAATATTTTTGAAAGGGTTAATATTTTGAGAAATGTCAGTATTTTTAAGAAAATTATCTTCTCATTTTTAGGTATAACTATTGTAACGTTGCTTATTATAAATGTAATTGTTACTGCAAATATGAATAGCCAAGCAAAAAAACAGTTTATTGCTTCAACAAATGAGGTATTAGATCAAAATAAAAACTATGTAGATTATATTGTAGCAACTATGGACAATTATGCGATGCAATTATCTTCTAACCAAGAATTTGTCAATGCCTTATCAGAAGATGCTGATGTAGATGCTTATGGGAAGCTTCAACTATTTAACAAGCAAACTACTATATTAAGAACTATTGCAGCAACCAATCCTAACATTGCAAGTATTTATGTAATGAATCCTAATGGGACATCTTATGGATATCCTAGTCTAGGTACAGGTAGTATTAAGGCTGATGATATAAGTGGTAGTGAGTTGTATAAAATTTTGAAGGAAGAAAATGGAAGGCGTGTTTGGTTTGCGCCACACGATGATGCTAATTACTCAGCAAGTGGTCGTGTTATTAGTAGTAATAGATTAATAGGAGTAGGAGAAATTAAAAAACCTGCGATATTAACAATTAATATTAAACCAGAAATTTTTCAGAAGGCTTTAGAAAATGTTAAATTTGGTGAGCAAGGCTATATGTATATACTAGATGAGTCTGGTAATGTAGTTTCTCACAAAGCTAATGAAGCATTAGGACAAAGCTGGGCTGAGAAGGAAGTATTTACAAGTATGTCAGGTGAACGTGGAGACTTTGCGTTCATAGATCCAGATACTAACACTAAAATGTTAGCAGTATATAATACATCACCAGGACTAAAGTGGAAATACGTAGCAGTTGTTCCTTATAGTGAACTAACTTCTTCAGCTAAAACAACTACACACATGATTATAGTCTTAAGTATTTTATGCTTTATTTTAACTTTATTTACAGCATTAAGTATATCTTTATCTATATCAAGACCGATAGATGAAATTATAAAGGTTATCCATAAGGTTGAAGCTGGTGAGTTAAATGCAAAAATAAATATTAATTCGAAAAATGAATTAGGTGTTCTTGCAAATAGCTTTAATAAGATGGTTAATACCTTGAAGAAGTTAGTTTCAGAGGTTAAAACAGCTGTAGATAATAATAATCAATCGACAGAGCAAATAGCTGTTGGTATAGGTGAACTTCTTGTTTCTACTTCAGAAGTATATCAAGTATCAGAGCAAATAGCGCAAGGAGCGTCTACACAAGCTGAAAGATCTAGCGATTGTTCACAAACAGCAGAAGGCTTTGGAGATCAGCTTGAAAAGGTAGTTATTTATTCAGATGAAGTAACAGACTTGTCTGGAGATGCAAAAGACAGAGCTAGTGAAGGTATGGAACTTGTGAAGAATCTTAAGATTAAGTCAGCTGAAAATTTAAAAACTACAAGTAAGTTAAGTAATTCTATTAACGAACTTTCACAAAGCACAAAAGAGGTTCAAGGAATTCTTACAAGCATAAGTAGTATTTCAGAACAAACTAATTTGTTGGCACTAAATGCAGCTATTGAAGCTGCTAGAGCTGGTGCTGAAGGTAGGGGCTTTGCAGTAGTTGCAGAAGAAGTAAGAAAACTTGCTGAAGAAACAAAGAATTCAACAGAGCAAATAGCTGTGATATTAAAAAATATAAATGCAAGAACCAAAGAATCAGTTAATATGTCACAAAATATTATTTCAGAGATATCAAAACAAGATTCAGAGGTAGAAGATACATTGCAAGCTTTCTCAACAATAAAGGAGTCAGTTGATAATGTTGAGTTAAGAGTTACAAATCTGAAGGAAGCTTTGGACAAGCTTAAGAAAGAAAAAGATAGTTTGGTAGAATTTATATCAGATATCAGTGCGATTTCCGAAGAAACTTCAGCTTCTACTGAAGAAGTAAATGCTTCGATGGAACAACAAAATCAATATGTTGAAAAGATTCATGATAGAGTTTCTGAATTAATGGTAACATCTGAAAGACTTTCAAAGGAAATAGATAAATTTAAAATTGACTAAAAAGAATATATACATTGTCCAAAAAAACTGGTATCCTAATGTAGGTTAGGAGCCAGTTTTTTTATCTAAAAAAATCTATAGATATAAAGGAAATCAAAGTTGCAATGTCGAATAGTAATTGTAGGAATTAAAAATTTTGAGATAAAATTTAAAATAAATATATAAAAGTCACTTAAGGAGGAAAAATGAATAACAGATTAAAAACTTTTATTTGTACAATACTCTGTGTGGTTACGTTGACTACGCCAGTTTTAGCTGAAACTTCAACAGAACTTCAAAATAAAGCAGATCAATTAGTCGAAGATGCTAATTCTGCAAAGAAAGAAGCAGAAACAAAACAGCAAGAGATTAATGAGGATAAGGGTAAACTAACAGAATTGCAAAGTAATATGAATAAGATGCTTCAAGAAATAAAGAGTTTGGATGAAGATATTACAAAAGCTCAAGGTGAGGTAAATAAATTACAAGAAAAACTACAAGATTTGAATAATCAATCTGTAACTCTTGAAGCGGATATAAAGAAGATGCAGGAGGATTTAGAGAAAAGCAAAGAGAAAATGAAAGAAAGGCTTAAATTTCTCTATAAAAATCAGGGGAATGGATATATAGATATTCTCTTCGGATCTTCCAGTCTTTCAGAATTAATTTCTAGGCTGAATTTTATAGGACGTATTGCATCTCATGACCAAGCTATGGTAGATGATTTGAAAAAGAAAGAAAATAAGTTAAACGATAGCTTAAATGAGCTTCAAAAGGTTAAAAGTGATGTTGAAGCCTCAAAGAAAGAAAATGAAGCAAAAACTGCTAAATTAGAGCGTGCTAAGGGAGAAAAGAACAAGCTGTATGCACAAATAGAAGGACAAGCAGAAGTTCAACAAGCGTTGATAGCACAACAAGAGAGCGAAGTAAATAGTTTAATGCAAAAAATAATACAAAAAAATAATGAAGCAAAGCAAGCGAACGTTGATGCTGATAATAAGAGGAAAGAGGAACAAAATTCAGTGATTACACCTACTCCAGAAGTTACACCTACTGGGAAACTTTTTAGTATTACAGGTGGAGTTAGATATCCTATAACTTCCCGTTATGAATTAAAAAGAGAAAGCCCTATTAGCGGTAACATTGAACCACATGAGGCAATTGATATTGGTGCAAAAGAAGGTTCAGGAGTATATGCTTTGAAGGATGGAGTTGTTATTTATTCTGGTGTTATGACTGGTTACGGCAATGTGGTTATGATTGACCATGGAGATATAATAACTTTATATGCACATAATGCTTCTCTTGTTGTACAAGAGGGAGAAAATGTTAAAGGTGGAGAACTTATTTCTTATGTAGGTAATACTGGATGGTCAACAGGACCACATATACATTTTGAAGTAAGAGATATGAATAATAAGAAGATGGACCCGACAAACTACTATATATAAATATTTAAAGTGTAAAGGTTGAGCGTTGAATATTTGCCTCATAGCCTTTGTATATACTGTATACGAGGGTTAAGTTTTAATAAAGAAACAATTTGATATCTATATAAATAAGCTGTATCTCAGAGAATAAACTCTACAGAGATACAGCTTGTTTTTTATTCATATCTTAATGCATCTATTGGTTTTAACTTTGAAGCTTTATAGGCAGGGAATATACCAAAGATTACTCCTACAGCCATAGAGAATAGGAAAGAGATATAGATGATATTAGTGGAAAGTACGAAAGTCGTTCCAATGCTATTTGCTGTATAGCCACCAGCAATTCCCACGCCAATACCAAGAACACCACCGATAATGCTTAATACCAAGGCTTCAATTAGGAATTGCATCATAATATCTTTTCTTTTTCCGCCTAAAGCTTTTCTTACACCTATTTCTCTTGTTCTTTCCGAAACAGATACTAGCATAACATTCATAACTCCTATACCGCCGACAACTAATGATATTCCAGCTATACCTGCAAGAAGTAGAGTTAGACTATTTGAAACTGAACTCATTGTTTCAAGAAGTTGATTCTGGCTTGATATAGAGAAGGTTTTATCTGTAGTGGTTGAGTTTAATAATTCTGCTAAAAGAGTTTGGATAGAAGCCAGTGTTGAGTCTACTACATCTTTACTGTTTGCTTCAATATAAACCGTAGAAATATTCTTTGTTTTAGCTAAAGTCATCGCTGTTGAAAGGGGAATCATAGCAAGTTCATCAGTATTAGTTCCTTGAGAACTGCCTTGAGATGCAAGAACACCGATTACTTTATAGTTGTTACCATTAATAGTGACATATTTATCAATTGGATTTAAGAATCCGAATAAATCTGTAGCAAGGGTAGAACCAAGAACTATGACTTTATTTTTATTTTCCACATCTAACACAGAAACAAATCTTCCTCTTGAAAGAGTCATGGCTCTTACATCTAGAAAAGTGTCTGTTACTCCTGATATAGAAATTGACTGAGAAGTATCCTGATATTTTATAGTGCCTGAGGTTGAAATAGAGGGAGCTACATATTTTACTCCTGATATTTTTTCTACTTCATCTATGTCTTCACTTTTTAGATATTTTAATGAAGAGTTTTTTACCGATACTGTGATAAGATTTGTTCCAAGGGAAGAAACTTGATCAGTGATACTTTTTGAGGATCCATTTCCGATTCCAACGAGGATTATAACGGAGGATATACCAATGATTAAGCCGATCATTGTCAGGGTGGATCTCATTTTATTGCTTACTATGTTTTTTAGAGCTAACTTTATTGTGTGTATTAATTTCATGGTATCCCTCCTTATTCATAAAGCTTCCCGTCTTCTATTCGTACAACCCTCTTAGCTTGTTCTGCTACAGTTTTATCATGAGTGATTAAAATAATAGTTTGTCCATTTCTATTTAAATCTTTAATTAGTGCCATAATATCGTTGCTAGTTTTGGAGTCTAAAGCACCAGTAGGTTCATCGGCTAGAATAATATTTGGAGAACCAGCAAGAGCTCTTGCTATAGCTACTCTTTGTTGTTGCCCACCAGATAATTCACTAGGTTTATGATGTTCACGATCTTTTAAGCCTACTAAATCTAAATATTTTAAAGCGGTTTTCCTACATTCTTTACTATTTAAGCCACGGTATAAAAGGGGGACTTCTACATTTTCTAAAGCATTTAATTTAGCTAACAGATTAAAGTTCTGAAATACAAAGCCAACCTGTTTATTTCTTATTTCTGCTAAACTAGAATCTCTAGCTTTTTCTACATTTAAACCATTAAAAGTATAAGTGCCGCTGTCTGGAACATCAAGGCATCCAAGAATATTCATTAAAGTGGATTTACCAGAACCAGAAGGACCTATGATGGATACGAACTCACCTTCATCAACATGAAAGCTTATATCATCTAGTGCTTTAACTATATTTGACCCCATTGTATAGGATTTAGAAACATTTTTAATATCAATCATAGCTTTTCTCCTTTCATTAGGTTAACTTGGTCTTTTGGTTTGTCCACTGGAAGATTTTTGAGTACTGCTTTGACTATTTTGTCTATTGCCTGTTGGCATTCCACCTGGCATTGTGCCACCCATAGCCCCAAAGCCGCTAGAATTATTATTTGAAGAAGAGCTTCTTTGAGCTATTTGAACAGAATCTCCTTCAGCAAGGCCACTTTTAATTTCTACATAAGTGTCTGTAGTAAGACCTGTTTCTACTTCAACAGTTTTTGTGGTTCCATCAGAGGAAGCTACCATAACGACTTTCTTACCATTTGATTGTTTTACAGCTTCTACAGGTATTGAAAGAGCATCAGTAACAGAAGCAATTTTTATTGAGGCTTCTGCAGACATACCTACCTTTACATCAGTTGTATCATTTAAGGATACTGTAACTGGGAAGGTACTCGATCCATTTGAGTAACTACCTTGAGCACCTATAGCAGCTATAGTTCCTTGGAAAGTTTTTCCGCTATAAGCAGTTAGGGTGATGTCAACAGCTTGACCAACAGATATAGTACTAAGGTCTGTTTCGTCTACATCCATTTTAATAATTAAATGCTTACTATCAAAAATTGTTCCAAGTTCTTGACCAGATTTTATTGTGTCTCCAGCAGCTACTGAAACTGCAGATACTATTCCATCAAAGGGAGCTGTTATTGTAGTTCCATTCGATAAGGTAAATAAGGTATAACCAGCAGGAACAAATTGATTAGCAATAACATTTACTGAAGATACTGTGAAAGAAGTTGTAATTAAGTTTTGGCTTGATTTCAAGGTATCTCCAACAGCTACTGAGATGTTTGAAATTATACCACCATAGGTTGCTGTTACTGTTGAACCATCTGATAGGGTAACCAAAGAGTCACCAGCATTAACTGTCTGATTTTCTGCTACATTAATAGAAGCTACAGTAAGAGACGTAGTAATTAAATTTTGATTTGCTTTAATAGAGTCACCAACAGCTACTGCTATGTTTGATATAACTCCAGAATAAGGGGCTGTTATTGCCGTACCATCAGATAAAGTGATTAAAGTATCTCCATATGAAACCTTTTGATTTAAGGTAACATTAATTGAAGTTACGGTAACTGAAGGCGTTACAGTAGTTGATGAAGAAGAACCTTTAGAATTAGAAGTTGTATTACTGCTAGTATTAGAAGTAGTTGTAGTGGTTGATGCTATAGTAGCAGGGGCTGTAGAAGTAATAGAAGTACTTGATGGCGCAGTACTAGTTGAACTAGTAGAGCTAATGTTTGCAGAGATAGTTTTAGTGCTAGTAGTTTCTACAGAGCCTGAGCCTGTTAAGGTTTTTTCTAAATTTCTTTTAGTAACTGCTGCAGAAATATAAGTTTGAGCTTGGACTGTTGTTGTTTGCTTATTATTGCCAAGATATTTGTAACCTGCAAATCCACCAACACCCAAAACAGCAATTATTATAATGGAAATAATCATTTTTTTCTTCATATTTTACACCCTCTCGTGATAGTTTTCTCATAATCAATAATTGAATTATGATACTGTAAGCTTAAAAGTCGCTTAAAAAATATATTAAGATAATAAGTTTTTTTAGGAGAATGTAATAAAATACTAGGATAAATTGAAAAAAGTATTTATTTAGAATTTGCCATGAAACAATATGGAATGATAGGGGATTATATACATATTTGAAGATGATATATAATGAAAGTATAATAGTTGTAGCGTTGATACAAAGCATTATAAGTAATAATAAAACTTGGAGGAACATTAATGGAAGTTAGATTTTTAGATATTAGGGATAAATATTGGAATAAAACAATTGAAATGGCTGAGAATTGTTCGTGGAGAGCAGGGTCAAGCCTTGGACGTAAAATGCGTGCAAAGGAATTTCAAGATTTTGAAGGTGTATTTGTAGCTATTGAAGAGGAGAAAGTTATTGGTTTTTGTACAATTACAAAAACAGATTATATCCCTAATTGTGTATATACACCATGGATTGGATTTATCTTTGTTGATGAAAAGTATCGTGGTAATAGAATAAGCGAGAAAATTATTAAAAAAGCATTGGAGTATGCAAAAACAAAAGGTTCCGACAAAGTGTATATTTCAACACAAGAAGATAATTTGTATGAAAAGTATGGGTTTAAACAGATTGATTCTTTAAAAAGCTATGGAGATACCTTAGAAAAAATATTGGTATTTGGTATAAAATAATCGGTTTTTATTTCATATAAGTTTTATTTATGGTAAATGAATCAAGATTATATAAATATATCAAAAAATCAATATACTTTATGGAGATTTTTATTAAAGCATGTAAAGAGTTGGTGAAAAAAATATAAAGGTTGCTTAAAAGCAGTATGCAATTAAGCAACCAGAGTTATTTAAATATTTAGAAGTTATTATTATGGGGAGAAAAATAATATTTTTCAATACTAGTACATTTAAGATTATATTTCTTTTAAAGCAGTAGTAGGATTTATAGGGATTTTAACTTCAATAATTGTTCCGGTAGGTTGGTTTCTCATAGCTTTTATGGTTCCACCATGCTTAGTTACTATCCATTTAGCTATAGATAGCCCAAGGCCAGACCCTCCAGTTTCTCTAGAACGGGCTTTATCCTCTCTAAAGAACCTTTCAAAAACTTTACCAAGGTTTTCTTCTTTTATACCTATGCCATTGTCTATTACTTGGAAAAACCATTTTGTATCTTTTATATAGCTATTTACAATAATTATGCCATTATCGACAGTATATTTTAGTGCATTATCTAAAAGTATAACCATTAGCTGATGGATTCTATCTTTGTCACAAGGTAGGTATATTTTATTTGAAAGATTGATAAATATTTTTTTATCTTCTAACTCAGCTATCTCAATATAAGGTTCACAAATCTTTGAAATTAGGCTGTTAACCTCTATTTCTTCTTTAATGATTTCTGTAGTATTAGAGTCTGCTCTAGCTAAGGTAAGCAAATTTCCTACGAGCCTTGATAGTCTGCCTGTTTCGCTTAAGGCAGGAGCGATGTAGTCATATTTATCTATGATTTTTGCATTTGGCTCTCTTAAAAGAAGCTCCAATTTTGTTTGAACAACTGTAAGTGGAGTACGCATTTCATGAGATGCATCTTCAACAAATTCTTTCTGTTTTTGCCAAGCAAGTAAAATTGGTTTCATGTTCTGTTTTGCTAGGAAATAGCTGGCAAATACAGAGAGTATGATAACCAAACTGCCGCCAATTGTTAATATCACAAAAATATTGCTAAGGGCATTGTCTTCACTGTTGCTTGATATTAAAACTTGAGCATAAATAGTATCACCAGTATAAGCTTTTACTTTAACCGATTCTGTTCTAAAACTTGAGTCTGACACTGAAAGAGATTGTATTGTATCAAAAGACTTTGGAAAGAATGAGGTTTTATTTTCTTCGAAAAAATTTGACTTAGTTGAAATATCTATTATGTTTCCTTTGGTATCCCAAAGTATAACTATGATATCAGGTTTAGGTCTATGGTCTGTCATCAATCTAGGAATATCATTAATACTTTTTGTTATTTCCATATCAATTGATTTATACTGATTAATCTTTATATAATTAAAAATTATTAAAGAAAAAATAGATATTATCCCTACAAAGAATGCAACGTTAGTAGCTAATAGTTTGATTTTACTGCTTCTTAAAAGGTCACCTTTCATAAAAGGTTTTGATAAATTAAATTTTTCCAATATTACATTTTTAAATTTTTTCATTATTCCTCCCCTGGGACAAGCATATAACCAAGACCTCTTACAGTTTTAATATATTTATCATAACCATGAGCTTTTAAGGATTTCCTTAGGTTACTTGCATAAACTTCTACTACACTAACAGTAGTATCTGAATTAAAGCCCCAAATACGGTCAAAAATTTGTTCCTTGGTTAAGATCGCTCCTTGATTATTTAGTAAGTATTCTAATATGTCAAATTGCTTTCCTTGAAGAAATATTTCTGAATCATTAATAAATACAGTTTTATTTTTTGTGTTTAAGGACAAATCTTTAAAAGTCAAAACGTGATCCTTAAGGTGATTGCCATTTCGCCTTATGATTGCTTCAAGTCTAAGTAAAAGTTCTTCTCTATGGAAAGGCTTTACTAAGTAATCGTCAGCTCCAAGTTTAAAGCCTTTAATTTTATCATCGATGGAATCTTTAGCAGTGAGTATTAAAACAGGGGTAAAGACAGAGGCTTCCCGTAGTTTTCCCAGAATTCCATAGCCGTCAATAGAAGGAAGCATAATATCTAATATAATAACATCGTAAATATTTTGCTCAGCCATATAGAGGCCTTCTTCTCCATCCATTGCATATTCATATTCAAAATCTTCAGAGATACTTTGACATATTGATTCAAGTAAGAATTTATCATCTTCAATAATAAGTGCTTTCATAATTTTCCTCCCCAATTTATATGTTGATTTTTTTATTATATAGAAATTCTATCAAAGTTTGTACTTAAATATTATAATAGCTTGATATATAATTATCATTATTATAGTATTTATGATTTTATAGAACACGTGAAACACAAGTTACAATAATGCTGTTACATTAAATTCATACGCAGTTGAGATTTTTTATTAGACATTGCTACATATATTATTTAAAGTATGGTTCATTTCTAATTTTAATTATACAATTGCTAGCTTAAAATAAATTTAAAAAATTAACCTTAAAAATACTTCGTAACTTGTAGGAATTTTGGGGCATTAATAAAGCTATAGGTATAGATGCATTGTCCAAACTTATATATAATCCTTTTCAATAGAATTAAAAACACTTATAATTAAATGGAACAACAGGGGTTAAGTATAGTTATCCCTATATAAAATCTGCAAAAGAGGTGTAGAATATGAATCCTGTAGCGTTTACTGTATTTGGAGTATCTATACAATGGTATGGAGTTATCATAGCGTTAGGTGCATTACTTGGAATTTACCTTGCGAAATTTAATTGCAAATACAGAGATATTGATTACGAAAATGTATTAGATGGAGTTTTAATAGGATTGCCTTGTGGTATAGTCGGAGCTAGACTTTACTATGTATTGTTTAAGTTTTCGTATTATTCACAAAATCCAGCTGAAATATTAAATATCAGAGGAGGCGGTCTTGCAATACATGGAGGAATTATTTTTGGAGCGTTGGCTGCCTACATATATACTAGAAGGAAGAAGATAAACTTTTTTAAAGCAATGGATATTGCTGTACCATCAATAATACTGGCTCAAGCAATAGGTAGATGGGGAAATTTCTTTAATCAAGAGGCTCACGGTGGAGTTGTGTCAGAAGCTTTTATAAGTAAGTTTCCTGAATTTATAAAAAATGGAATGTTCATAGATGGAGCATATTATCATCCAACTTTTTTATATGAATCTATATGGAATCTTATAGTATTCTTTATACTTTTCTATCTTCTTAGAAAAGTAAAAACAACAGGTACTACTGTTTGTAGTTATATTGGTTTGTATTCCTTAGGAAGATTCTTTATTGAAGGGTTAAGAACTGATAGTTTAATGATACTAGGACTTAGAACAGCTCAAATAGTAAGTCTTCTTGGTATAGCCGTTTCAATTGTTGGTTTTGCCTATATCTCTAAGATTAAGGATAAAGGTATAGAATAAAAATATAAAGATATACAATAAAAATATAAAACCAGATTAATAAAAAGATGTACCCTATATTATAGATATATAAGTTCAAAAACTGAAGCTACATTATAAATATATATTAAAAATGAAAAATTAATATATGTAATGAAGTATCAATTATTGGAACTATATGATTCAGTAAATTTCTATAATATAGGGTAATTTTGCTATGGATCTAACTTTATTTTTTATTGGCCTTTTGTTCTAAAAAAACTTTTACCTTACTTATAGTATGTTTATTTATAGCCTCTATTTTAAAACCTAGACCATCATAATAGATCACTGCATGAGTATCCTTGCTAGAAGGAATTTTCCCCATTATTTTTATCAACAATCCACTCAAAGTTTCTACATCATCATCCTCTATGTTAATATTAAGCTCCTCGTTTAAATCATAAAGGCTACATCTTCCATTGACTAGATAAGTAAAATCGTCTATTTTTTCCATACCTGTTTCTTCTTCAACCTCATGTTCATCATATATATCACCCATGATTTCTTCGATTAAATCGTCTAAAGTAACTACGCCAGAGAAACCACCGTATTCATCGATTAAAATTGCCATGTGGTTTTTGGTTTTTTGAAGATCACGAAACAATATATCTATGTTTATAGTTTCTGGAACAAAGTAAGGATTTCTGAGAATAGCTTCAAGGTTAATGTTGTGAAATCCTTCCTCTAAGGTTTTCGAATATAGATCCTTCATTAGTAAGATACCTATGATGTTATCATAAGTGTCCTTAAATACTGGAATCCTTGAAAAGTTTTTAGCAGAAATCTCTTGAAGGAGATCTTCAATGGGATCCTCAATGTCTATCATAAATACTTCAGTTCGTGGAGTCATAACTTCCACAGCTAATGTATTATCGAAATCAAAGATACTTTCTATCATTTCCTTTTCTGTTTCATTAATGACACCATTTTCTTGTCCTACTTCAATCAAAGAACGAATTTCTTCTATTGAAACCTTTTCTTCTAAAGCTTCTATATCTAATTTGAAAATCCTAAGTAGTAAATTAGTTGATATAGATAATAGTTTTACGAAGGGTTTTGTTATTCGAGAAAAATATACTATTATAGTTGTTGAAAATAAAGCTATGGATTCAGGGTTTTTTAAAGCTAGCCTTTTAGGAAATAGTTCTCCAAGAACCAAAGTTATATAGGAGATTATCATAGTTATAGCAACAAGTGAAATTTCATCGCTGTAAGGTATATTGTATTTATATAGAATTCCAGCCAAATGCTTAGAAAGACCAGAGGCAGCAAATGCACTAGAAAAAAATCCAGCAAGGGTAATGCCTACTTGTATAGTGGATAAAAAATTTGCAGGATTTGAAACAAGTTGTTCTAAATTAATAGCTCTTTTATCTCCGCTTTCAACAAGTATTCTAAGTTTATTTTTATTAGTAGAAACTATAGCCATTTCAGCAGCAGAAAAAAAAGCATTTATCAAGGTTAAGATAAAAATTAAAATAAGTTGAGAAAAAACACCATTAGAAGCCACTTCCATAATGAGTCCTCCTTAAACTGTTAGGAATCATCACAATAAAAACTAGGTAAGTCGAATTTTATAGTTATTTATTATAAGATGCCTTACAACATTCAGTATTCCCTCATTTATCTGCATAAATTCGTAGGAATAATATTTTTTAATTTACAAAGATTTATAAGTGAATTATCATTAAGTATATTGAAATTTCAGATGCTACTAGCAAAGTATTAATGGATGCAAAAATATCATAAGAATTATTACTATAGATATTAAGTAATTTTAAATAGATTTAGAGACTGAGAACTACATATAATTATAACAATTGAAGGTTTTATAGCTGATATATATTCAGAGGAGAGCTAGTTTACCAATATATAGTTATAACAGTTGAAAAGGTAAAAACATAAGGAGGAGATTTTAAAATGAGATTATTGATTGTAAATGATGATGGAATAAATGCAAGAGGGATACAAATTTTAGCAAAGGAACTTCATAAGCACCATGAGGTTATTGTGGCAGCACCAAATGTTCAAAGAAGTGCCAGCAGTCACTCAATTACATTAAATTCAACCCTTACTATAAAGGAAGAGATTGTACCAGAAGTTGATTGTCCAACTTACAGCATCAATGGAACTCCGGCAGATTGCACAAGACTTGCTGTAGAAAAACTTATGAATTTTGAAGTGGATTTAGTTATTTCTGGAATAAATGATGGTTATAATTTAGGTACAGATGTATTGTATTCTGGAACAGTATCAGCGGCAATAGAAGCAGCAGTCGTAGGTGTGCCAGCCATAGCTATTTCTTGTGATGGAACTGAGGAAGGGTTTAGACGTGGTGCAGAGTATGCTTTAAAAGTTATTGAAAAGCTAAAGGATAATAAATTAAGTGAAAACATAGTGTTAAATGTTAATATACCTAAAACAGAAGCAGTGAAGGGGATAAAAATCTGTTCAATGGGTGAAAGAATATATAAGGATGTTTTTTTTGAAACTTTAAGTGAGGAAGGCAGTAGGACTTATGATATTAAAGGCACCCCTTGTGATAGTGATGATGAAACTACAGATGTGGGTATTATTACTAAAGGTTATGTAACTGTTACACCTCTTCATTATGATTTAACTAATTATAATATTTTGAAGGAAACAGAAAAAGTATTTTCAGAAGAATAGAAAAGATTTATATTTCAAGGGGGAACTATGGATTTGGGATTCTCAAAAGTAACACCAACGAAAAAAATAAAGAAGTGGAAAATTATAAGTAGCTTATTGATCATATTGCTACTAGTATGGTTCTTTCATCCAACATGGACACCAGCAATAAAAAATCATACTAATAGTATTGCACAGTTAAAGACTATTGAAATCAATGGAGCAAAACAGGAAATAATGATACGAGGTGTAGACAAAAGTAAGCCCGCAATTCTGCTTGTACATGGTGGACCAGGATGTCCTGAAATTTCTTATGTAAGAAAGTATCAGGATATACTAGAAGAAAATTATGTGGTAGTGAATTATGAACAACGAGGCATGGGAAAATCATATAGCTTCAAGGAAGATTATAAGGGGATTTCTATTGATACCCTTGTTAAAGATCTTCTTGAAGTAACAGATTATGTGAGGTCAGAACTTAAAGCTGATAAGGTTATATTAGCAGGTCATTCCTTTGGGACAATCCTAGGAATAAAAGCTGCTGCTAAAGCTCCAGAGAAATACCATGCATATATAGGGATTGGACAAGCGGGTAACCTATGGAAGGGTGAACTTGAAAGCTTGGAATATTCCTTAGAAAAAGCAAAAGAAAAGAGCGATACCAAGGACATAGAAGCGATAGAAGGGTACAGAACTTTAATTGAAAATAAGAAAGAAACCTTGCCAAGAACTTTTATAGTAAAGTATGGTGGTTCCTATAGACTAATTGATGAAAGTTCTGATTTAATAAAAGGAATTTTATTTAGCAAGGAGTATAATCTCTTTGATGGTGTTAAATATCTTAAAGGTGTGTCAATTAATGGTGATGTATTATGGAATCAAGTAAAGAATATGAATCTCCCAGAGGAAGTAAAAACTTTAAAGGTTCCTTGTTATTTTGTTTCTGGAAGATATGATTATATGACTGCTATTAATACTGCAAAAGAATATCTCGATTCTATTTCTGCTCCAAAGAAGGAGTTTGTAGTTTTTGAGGAGTCGGCTCATTTCCCTCAATATGAGGAAAAAGAGAAGTTTGCTAAATGGTTAGAGGGCACTTGTAAAGAGTTGAAAATTGAATAGATAGGGTTAAAAAAGAGTTAGTATTGATGAAAGAGTACTAACTCTTTTTACATGCAATATTAGGTTATTTATAAGGGAAAAGTTTGAAAACGTTAGTGCGATTTAAAGTAAAATTAAAGATATTATAAAAAATAGAAAAAAAGTATAAAATTAATGTTATATATCTTGAATGTATAGTAGATAATGAGTTAATATATTAAAGTTATGTAAAGAAAACAAAACAAAAGTATTAATAAGGAAAAAGATTGTTTTAAAGAACATATTAGAAAGGGTGCTATATTTGAAAAAAAGATTATTTAGTTTATTTATCGCTTGGTTATTTCTAATCAATCTATTTGGGGTTGTGGAAGTAAAAACAGTTTTAGCAGAACTAATTACTGGAACTCAAGATACTAGTGTAAAGGATAAACCTCCAATTAATAATAACTTAGCTACTAATGTAGCGACAACTGCAAGTAGTGAATCAAGTTATCCGTGGTATTTTAATAATCTACAAGTACCAGAGTTATGGAAATTAAGTACTGGTAGTGGCGTTACAGTAGCAATTATCGGTTCTGGTATAGATAGCAGTCACGAGGATTTAGTTGGCAAGGTAATAGGTGGAGTAGACCTTACTGGTACTAATTCTCCATATTATGATAGCTGTAACTTTGGAACTTTTGCAGCAGGTATTATTACAGCAAATATTAATAATATTGGAACTAGTGGAATTGCCTATGATTCAAAATTATTATCAGTTAAAGTTGTGAAGAAAGATAGTATTCTAGAAGAAAGTGTCTTAGCAAAAGGCGTAAGATGGGCAGCTGATAATGGTGCTAAGATATTAAACCTTACTATATTATGTGAATCCATGGATTATTCTATTTTAAAGGAAGCTATTGATTATGCTGTCTCAAAAGGTTGTATTATTGTTGCACCGTCAGAGTATAACGTGATTAAAAAAACAAGACTTGAGAGCTATAGTAATGTTATAACAGTAGGAGCAACAAATGAAAATAATCAGTTGTGTTATTTTTCAGACTATACGGGTGGCATTGATTTAGTAGCACCTGGAGTACATATCAACTCAACTATACAGGATTATGATTATTATTATGAGAAATATGGGGAATTGCAGGGGACTTCAGTAGCGGCAGCTATTGTTACTGGAGAAATTGCTTTAATAGCAAGTAAGAATCCACAAATAACTACAAAGGATATATTAGATAAGTTCAAAGATTCTACCTTTAAACTATCTAAAGATTTGCCAGATATAGCTTATGGATATGGCATTTTAGATGTTAAAAAGATACTTACGGGAGTAGCAGGAGAGTTAAAAACGTCAGGAACTAATAGTTTAGATGACAATACATATATTAAAGCTCAGAATGTAACAAGTCCAAGTATAGTAAATGCAAATTTAGAAAATTCTTATGATATAAGTTGGTATAAGATATATGTACCAGCAAATACCGCGGTAAAACTAACAGCAATTAATGTACCTGATGAAATAGATGGCAAAGTATTTTTAAATGACCTTCATAAGCCGTATGCAGAATTTGCATTTTTCGATGACACAAAATATGGGATTTCTGATTCTCCTAGACATTTAGAATACTATATGCCGAATTCTTCTAGTGATAAATATTTTTATATACAACTTTCTCACTATGAAAAACAAAGTTCTTGTTCTATAGATATAAAATACTTGCCTGCTAACGATCCTTCAATACAAAAGGATTATACTTTCAAATATGCTATAGATAGCCCAAGGAAAGAACAAAATATTACAGGAACTTATTTAGATATAAGTGGTTGGGCATTAAGTAAGGACTTTATTTCTAAGGTTCAGGCAAAGATAGATGATCAAATTATAGACTTAGATATGAAGATAAAGAGAGAAGATGTATATAAGGCTTTCAGTACTTATAATGACGAAAATTCTGGTTTTAAAAAACAATTAGATATAAGGAATTTATCCTATGGAACTCATCAATTGACATTGATAGTTACTGATTACAGAGGTATTAAAAGTTTTTCTGATACTGTAAGCTTTAATGTTTCTAGTAATATAAAAACTAATATTGATACTATAGCACATGGGATGAATATTTTGGGTAATTCTTTGCAGGTAAATGGATGGGCTTTAAGTAATAGCACAATAAATAAGATAGAAGCAGTAATAGATAATGGTGCACCTATAGAATTAAAATATGGACAAGCTAGACTTGATGTATATAATGTCTATAAAGAATATAATAATAAAAACTCAGGTTTTACTGGAAATGTGGATATAAAGAAATATGGCATGGGGCTTCATACAATGAAGTTGAAAGTGACATATGCTGATGGAAAAACAGAATTATCAGTTCCTGTAACATTTAATATTTCTAGTACTATAAAGAATAGTTTAGATACAATTAGACCGAATACTGTAATAAAAAATGGTTTGTTAACTGTAGGCGGGTGGGTAATAAGTAAAGATTTGGTAGATAAAGTTGAAGTAATAATAGATAATAATGAACCTGTACAAATTAAGTATGGGTATGATAGATTAGACGTATATAATGTATATAAAGATTATAATAACAAAAAATCAGGGTATATTGAAAATCTTGATGTTAGCAAATTAGGCTTTGGTGAACATCGTTTAAAGATAAGAATAACAGAAAAAACTGGAAGAATTAGCATAGTAAATGATGTACCGTTTATAATTGAGAATTTAGATAAATTTTTATATAGTATAGATACACCTAGCCAAGGAAGAAATATAACAGGAAATACATTAAATATTGGTGGATGGATTTTAAATAAAGCCGGAGTAGGAAAAGTTGAAGCTATTGTTGATGGAATATCTTATGGTGAATTAAAGTATGGTTACAGTAGACCGGATGTGTTTAATGCTTATAAAAATTATGATAATAAAAATTCAGGTTTTAATGGCGTAATAGATATAAGCAAATTGACATATGGTAAACATGAGATTCAACTAAGGATAATTGATAAAGCTGGAATAGTGAGTAACTCGAAAGTAACATCTTTTAATTTTGTTGAAGATAGAAGGTGCAACTTAGATTTACCAGCAAAAGGAGCAAAGATTAATGGAGATGTTTTATATGTAGCAGGATGGGCGTTGAGTACAACTGGTATAACTAAAGTTGAAGCGTTAATAGATGGAGTAGCTGAAGAAATTCAGTATGGTTTAAGTAGACCAGATGTATATAATGCTTACAAGGGTTACAATAATAAGAATTCAGGTTTCAGCGGAAAGATTGATATAAGTTGGTTAGCTTTTGGTACGCACTCTATTGCAATGAGATATACTGATGCAAAAGGAAAAATAACAGTATCAGAAACAGTTAACTTTAATGTTGAGAATACATTAAAGTATTGTATAGATACTCCACTGCAGAATACTATAGTTAATTATTTTCATATCCAAGGATGGGCATTAAGCAAATCGAATATAAAAAAGGTAGAGGCTTTAATAGACGATATATCCATAGATATATCTTATGGATATACAAGAACAGATGTATATAATGTCTATAAGGATTACGATAATAAGAAGTCAGGCTTTTGGAAAATACAAGATTTACGGGATTTTGGAGATGGATATCATGTTTTAAAAATGAGGTTTACTGATGCAGGTGGACGAGTAACTTATTCAGAGCCAATAAGGTTTCTTCTTAAAGTAGATTTAGGACTTGCAGTGCCTAAAGAACCAAGAGGATAACGTAACTAAAATAATATTTTTAAATATCGATAGAAATATAAAAAGTCCTCGATGTAGCTGATACATCTGAGGACTTTTTAATTTCTATAATGTAAGACCATATATTTTTTTTAAATATTTATTTTATGAATAGAATTTCATTTTCCAATCGTCTAATAGGTAGAAGGATAAATACAAGAATTAAAATATTATTGAGGTAAAGGATAAAGGATTATGGATTTAGAAGAAAAGAATATTAAGAAAAAGAGACTTAATATAAAGTTTGTGAGTTATTTTGTAGTAATTTGTTTGGTAGGATCATTAGTGATTATAGGGGCTAATAGTTTATGTAATAGAAATAATAATCAAGAAACAATGCAAGAGAATATTGTGACAGCAGAGAATGGGGGAGTTACTGAGCCGAAAAATCCTAAAAAATATAGTGAACTTCAGCCTAAGGATAATTCACCTATAAATTATAACTCCCTTAGATTTGCTGAAACAGTTCCAATAACTCCTTCAGAATATTCAGATCAGAAGTTTGCTATGGTGAATGTAGCAGCTTTTAGTGAAGGTTTTTTAAATGATAGTGAGTTGGTTTTTAAAGGAACAGTTACTAATGCTTATTATAAAACCTATAAATATGATACATACAGCGATAAATTTGAGAAAAATGGAATACTTCATAATATAGCAATCACTGTGGTATATGAGATGAAGATAGAGGATATTTTGTACTCTAAGGAAAATTTTAAGGTTGGTGACACTATTAAGATAGAAAACCAATATGATAGTTGGTCATTCCCAAAGGAAGAGGAATTTTGTAAATTAAAAGTTAATCATCAATATATTATTCCTGTAGATGAAGCGGGGGAGAACATCATTTATTCTGTTGAGCAGTCAGAGTACGCTTCAGGAGATATAAAGCGAGATAGCAAATATGCAATAAATTATCCATATGCACCGCAAATTGAAGTTACACTAGATAATCAATATATTTTTCACACAAGGTGGCCTAGCTTGATAAATGGTAATTCAAGAGAGGTAATTGTTGACGGTTTAGAAGATCCACTTTTGAAATTTAAAATGAGAGACGATGAAAACTTCTTGGAAGATTTAAAAAGAGTTTTTATTAAGATAAGCAAGTAATTAGAAGGAGGTGAAATGATTGTTTTTTAGAAAAAAGCAGAGGATCAAGTATCTATGGATATTGATAATCTAATGGATATGTATGGCGATGAAGTATTACATATATGTATGTACTTTCTAAAAAATCAGCATGATGCGGAAGATGCTTTTCAAGAGATTTTTGTAAAGATATATAAAAAGGGGCATACTTTTCGAAGCCAGTCTTCAATTAAAACCTGGATAACAAGCATTGCAATAAATACTTGCAAAGATATTTTAAAGAGTTCTTGGAGACGGAATGTTATAGAGTTTAGCACTATTAAGGAGGCAGGTGATCATTATTATGATGAAAAAAAGTCTGAGGACGAGGTTTATGATACTCTTCAAGAACTGCCGGACATCTACAAGGAAGTAGTGTATCTTAAGTATTATAAAGAAATGACTGCAAAAGAAATAGCAAAGGTTTTAGGAATCTCAGTGGCAGCAGTAAATTCAAGGTTGTATAGAGCTAAAGAAGAGTTAGCGATAATATTTAATGAAAAGGGGCTTGGTGTAAATGGATAAACAAATAAAGGAAAGTATGAAAAACAACTTAGAAAAGCATCAAGTATCACAGACACTTAGAGCTAGGACTAAAAAAAGTATTTTGGAAATTGACAAGCTAGAAAAGGAATCCAGAGGTTTTATTAGAGATAGATTAAATTTGAAAATTGCACGATATATTTCTATTGCTTGTGTTTTAGGTCTAGTTATAGTTTTAGGTGCAAAACTTACAAATCATAAAGAATTGGATAAATTATTTGCAATTGATTCTAGTGTTTCAGATGAAGAAAAACGAACCAAAGAAGACCAACAAAGTGTTAATGAAATAGCTGATGGAAAAACTGATAATGAGGCAAAAGGCAATACAATAGATGCTAACAGTACTCTAAATAGAGAAACAGAAGGTAAAGGTGATGAACTAGCTAATGAAGTTGGTAGTATAGGAGAAGCAGAGGACGGGGGGAGTGGTGATGATTTATCAATAAATTATTCCTCTCTTAGATTTACAGAAACAGAGCCTATTGAAACTCCAAAGAATACAATCTTAAATTACAGTACTAGTAGAGATGCAAAGGTTGTAGGATTTGCTGAAGAGTTTTTGAAGGATAGTGTTCTAGTGTTTAAAGGTACTGTGACTAATATATATTTTAAAAACTATCAATTTGAAGTCTATACTGAGGAATCTAAAGAAAATGAGACGGTGCCAGCTCAAGCAGAAATGGTGGTATACGAAGTAAAAATAGATGATATTATTTATTCAGAGGAAGATGTAAAGGTTGGAGATATAATAAAGATAGAGGAGTATAATTCTGGAGAAGAATTTGGAGACGAGAGATTTGGGTCAGGTTTAAAGGTAAACCATCAATATATTATTCCTGTAGACGAAGCTGGTGAAACCATCATTTATAAAGGTAGCAATGGGCATTTACCAACTGGTGGTTATTATGCTAGAGGTAATATAACAAGGGATGGTAAATATACAACCCTTTGTTATTTTGCACCGCAGATTGAGGTTACTCTAGATAACCAATATTTATTTCATGATAGATGGACTAGCTTGATAAATAGCCGAACTAAAAATGTGGTCGTAGATCCTCCAAAGTCATCGTGGTATAATATGAAGCTTAGAGACGATGATGATTTTATCAAAGATTTAAAAAATTTAATAGAAAAATATAAATAAAAAGGAGCTATGATAAAAGTGTAAATACTTTTGTCATAGCTCTTTTCTTTGGTTAATCGATATCATAAATATCATCAAGATAAGTCTAATTATAATAATACCCCTCAAGTCTCATTAGAATCTTAGGGTTTCTTAGTTTTTTTAGGGCTTTGCTTTCTATTTGTCTAATTCTTTCACGAGTTACATTAAAGTGATTTCCAATTTGCTCAAGAGTCTTCATTTCTCCGTCATCAAGTCCAAAACGCATCCTCAGGACATGTTGTTCTCTTTCGTTTAAGGTTTTTAGAACTTCATTTAAATCATGAGATAGTTCCTCTTTTATTATATTAGAGTCAATAGAGTAATTTTTAGAACCTGGGTCGCCAAAATTTGAGCTGTTTTCATCAATGAAATCTATTAGTTCCTCATCACCTTCTGAATTGTCAGATAAAAGAGCAGAGTTGAGAGATATTATATTTTTAAATTGCTTAACGAGAAACTTATAGTAATCATATTGTTTGTCAGTTATATCTAGATCAGTGCAAAGGTCAGTTGAATCATTGTCTAAGCTTTTTACGTTATTTTTATTTTCAACATACATTACTTTATTGATTTTATTTATTAGGTGTATTGGAAGCCGGATACTTGTACCTGTATTGTATATAGCTCTATCGATCCTTTGCTTTATCCAGTAATAAATGTAGGTTGAAAATTTACTATTATAGTCTGCATTAAATTTTTCGATACCTATCATCAATCCAATTAAGCCTTCTTGTACCAAATCATCGTAAGCTAAAAGAGAAGTATCTTTTTTTAAGGATGCAGCTTTGTATACTAATCTTTTATTGTTGATTATCAAATAATCACGTGCTGTAATGTCTTTATTGGTTTGGTATAAGGTTACAAGTTCTTCGTTAGTAAGTTCCTTATAGTTGATTTTTAATTGAAGCATAATTATCACCATTTTATAATTTGTAAAAGCTGAGGATATCTTAATAAAATTATAAGTTAATAAATAAAGCTTATTAAGATTACCTATATAAATAATATATGATAGTGCTTTGAGGAATATTGCTTAATATAGGGCTTAGTAAAAAATTTTGATTTAAATCTATATATTAATAAAGAGTTCAGAAAATGTAATGAAATTTCTTGCATATCTTCTGAACTCTTTCTAATCTTAAATTTCATATGTATATTATCGTAAGTGCCTTCTTTTACCAGGATTTTTATAATATATGGCAGCATTTAGCTCACCGCCAAATAGAATCACTGAAGACATGAGATTTAGCCACAGAATCATTATAAATAATCCAGCTATACCTCCGTAGATATTGGCATAGTTACCAAAATTATCTACATAAAAAGAAAATCCATAGGATACTACAAACCAACTGATAGTGGTGAATAGGGTCCCATAGCGAACAGTTTTGAATGGTAATTTGATTGCAGAAGATTTAGCATAAAGTATAGCAAAAGTTATGTACATGATAGAAAACATTCCTGCATATCTGATAAAAGTCCAAATTATAAAAAAGTTATCAGGTAAATCTAACATATTTTCTATAAAGTCCCAAATTGTTTGCCCTAAAACTAAAAGAAGTAGTGAACCGATGACTAAAAGTACTATTGCGAAGGTAAAAAATATAGCTAAAAGATTTCTTACTATAAAGCCCCTGTTCTCATCCACATCATAGGCAATATTTAGTCCTAAAAGTATAGCTTTAAAACCTCTAGAAGCTCCGTACATAGTTGTTAATAAAGATAATGATAACAAAGTAGGATTTTTATGGTCTAAAACTTGATAAATAGTATTTTTCATAAGTGTATGAGCTTCAGTAGGAATAAAATCTAAAATTAAAGCTATAACTTGGTCGCCTTCAATAGGGCTATAACCAGCTAAGGTTAATAAAAAAACCATTATAGGAAAAAAGCTAAGTAACAAGTTTAATGATATATGAGAAGCTAGGCTGTCCGCAGCATCTTCATTATATCTTTTTACAGCTAGTATTATGTAATGGATAGAGTTTTTTATAAAATTTTTTATTCTATTACTCATTTAAATAAATCACCACTTTCGGTATTGCTAGCATTGCCCTTATTTAATATATACTAAGTGAGATTAGTTAGCTATATAGATTTTAAACAAATAGAAGAAAGTTTCCACTTATAATCCAAATAAAAACTACTTTTTATAAGTAGGGCAAGCTATAAATTAATCCATTAAATAATATATGTAGTTCTAGAGTTTTAATACTATACTTATGGAGGTTTGTAATAGTATATCAGCTAATATTATAATAAATAAATTTGAAATTTTTATTGATAAGGTGGGAAACTAGTAGTGAAACAGATGTTTAAGATTTTAATATACTCATATAAAGAACGCGTTTTTGCAAAGAGTTTTGCAATATTAACATTAATAACTATATTGATTATTGGAGTCGCTGTTAATTCTCCTTATTTTTTTAGAAAAGCTTACTGAGGGTGAGATACAAAAATTACTGTTGTTGATGAGACCGGAGCTATGCTTTGAAGTGATGAGGATTTGAAGCCTATAGCTTCTGAAAAAATTCAATGGAGTATTGATAAAAAAAGTAATGAAGATGCTCTTAAAGAAAAGGTACTTGATGAAGATTTAGATGCTGTTGCTATAGTTAAACAAAAAAATGATACTGAAATTTATATTGATTATCTTGTGAAGAACTCTTCAACAGTAGATAATACTCCCAAAATACTTCAAAGTTATATAGAAACGATTCATATGTATACATTAGCAAATTCATTTTCTATTGATTCTAGCACTGTATCAAAGTTGATATCACCATCAGAAATACAAATAAAAAGTCTTCAACAGAATACTCAAAATGCGTTAGTTCCTGCTTATCTTATGCTTATTCTTTTAAGTATTTCTATTATGACTTATGGAGTAACAGTTTCATCTATTGTTGCAATGGAAAAAGGTAACAGAGTAATGGAACTTCTTGTAACATCTACAAAACCCCTTGCACTTTTCGTTGGTAAAACCTTTGGTGTAGGGCTCGCAGGATTAACTCAGATTGAAATATATGGAATTACTGGAGGACTTTTTTATAAATTCGGAAGTAAATCATCAGTTTCATTAGATGGATTAAATATTGATTTTTCATCTATTTCAGGGACTAATATTGCATTTTTGGTCATTTTCTTCTTGCTAGGGTATTTTTTCTATTCCGTTATTTTTGCGGCTTTAGGATCTCTTGTTAATAAGACTGAAGAAATGTCTTTTGTAAATTTACCTTTGACTAGGATTCTTATGTTCTCAATGCTTATAGGAATATTGGTTGTTCAAGTTCCAGATGGTACATTGGTGAAAGTTTGTACATATATACCATTTACTGCACCGGGGGCGACCTTTGTAAGAATAGTTTTATCTGAAATAACTATGACTGAAGTATTTACTTCTATTGCAGTACTTTCAGCATTTATTTTTGTAGTTGGTTGCATATCGGCTATTGTCTTCAGAGTTGGAGTTCTTATGTATGGAAAGTTACCAACTCCAAAGCAAATTTATTTAACAATAAAAAATAATGGTATATAAAAGTAAAAAATAAAATATCAAGAAAGTTTGAGCTAGGTGTTTCTATGGAAAATGAAAATATCAAAAATAATAGAAATGAGTTTTTAGGTCAATGTGTATTTATAACAGGTGCAAGTAGGGGCATTGGTTTTGAAATTGCCAGAGGATTTGCTCCCTATAATCAAGAGGGAATTTGTAAATATACAGGCTTACGGTCGCGTTATAAATGTTGTGACAAGTAGAGGATGTCCAGGAAATTGTATTTACTGTTCTGCTACAGCGTTGTCTGGTGCTACATATAGAACGAGAAGTATAGAGAGCGTGTTTATGGAGATTGTTCTTCTTAAAGAATTGCTGAAAGGAAAAATGGATTTAGTATATTTTATAGATGATACTTTTACAGCTTTTCCTGAAAGAGTTCTAAAATTTATAGATATATCAGAGAAAAATAATTTAAATGTTCCATGGCGATGTGAATCAAGAATAGATGTAATGACAGGAGAACTTATTAAGAGCATGGCTGAGGGTGGATGTAGGGGTATAGTATACGGCATAGAGAGTGGCAGTCAAGAAATTCTTGATAAGATAAGAAAAAAGATAGATTTAAATCATGTAAGAAACATTATAAAATATACTTGTGACACTGGAATGAAATTAAGTGTGAATTTTATGATTGGCCATTATTGTGATACAATCGAGACAATGAAAGAAACAGTAGATTTTATTAGAGAAATATATGAAAATTTCGGCGCAGATATTGCACTTACATATAATACTCCTTATCCAGGGACTTGGCAATATACGCATCGTGATGAATTAGGGATAAATATTATAACTGATGATTACAGCCAATTCACGATAGTTGACCCAATTGTAGAAACAAAAAACTTTACAGTAAAAGATCAATTAGATATATCACTGAAAGCAGTGCATTATATTTTGAACAATAGTCCAACTTATGAGGAGGTGATATAAAAACAAAATGAAAGGAGGAAAGTAAAAATGAAAGAAAAAAATTTACCTTTTTATGTTCTTGCAATGTGTTTGGGTGCAGGAATAATGGTTATAGGATTTGCATTGAAAACAGCTAGAGCAAGTAGCATATTTTTGAATTTTTCAGCAGTATTAGGGCTTTTAGTTGTTATTCTTAACTTGTTTTTCCTAATAAAACATGTAGCAAAGAATATAGAAAAAAATAAATAAGAAAATAAAGGGGTGTCGCAATAGCGTTAAAAAACGCTAGCGATGCCCCTTAGTTTTATAAATACAAATCTCGAGTTCCAGATTCGATTTTAGCTAAATTTTCTTTAGTTAAAATAAGAATTTTTTCATTTGTTATATTCTTTAAGTTATCTTCAATGGCTTTTAATCCTATTTCTTTTAGCTCATCATCAGCATAATCTACAAGATATTCTTTAAAGGTCATCAGTGCATTTGGAAGACATACATTTTGTATGTTGCCTGTTTTAGCCAAAGCCATAAATCTTTCACCAGTTCTTCCTTGTCTATAGCAACCAGTGCAGAAGCTAGGAATATAGCCATCACGGCAAAGCTCTTTTAAGATTTCAGGAGCAGTTCTGTTGTCGCCGCCTTCAAATTGGGCGCCTTCCAGATTTGAATCTCCGTAAAGGCTATCGTAGTATCCACCAATTTCTGTAATGGATCCAGCAGAGACTTGAGATATACCAACGTGAATAACTTCTTTTCTGAATGAGGGCTCTTCTCTTGTGGATATAAGCATACCAGTGTAAGGAACTGCAACTCTTATTATGGCAACTAGTTTTTTAAAATCCTTATCATTAACAAGGTAAGGATATTTCTCTAAATCCATGCCTATTGCAGGTTTAAGTCTTGGTACAGAAATAGTATGAGGACCTACACCAAAGGCTTCTTCTAGGTGATTGGCATGCATGAATAATCCCATAAGTTCATATTTGTAATCATATAGACCAAATAAAACTCCAATTCCAACATCATCTATGCCGCCTTCCATGGCTCTATCCATTGCAGTTGTATGATAGTCATAGTCGTGCTTTGGGCCTGTAGGATGCATTTTACTATAAGTTTCTCTATGATAGGTTTCTTGAAAAAGGGTATAGGTTCCGATTCCAGCTTCTTTAAGCATTCTATATTCTTCAACGGTAGTTGCAGCAATATTCACATTAACTCTTCTTATTGAGCCATTGTCTTTATTAACGCTATAGATAGTTTTCATACAATCTAAGATATATTCTATAGGGGTTTCCTTTGGATGCTCTCCGCTTTCTATAACTATTCTTTTGTGCCCCATAGATTCTATAATTTCTACTTCTCTAGCTACTTCTTCTTGGGTTAACTTTCTACGTTTTTCTTGGTTTTTACAGCTAAAACCACAATAAGTACAGCCGTTTACACAATGATTTGAAACGTATAATGGTGCAAACATAACTATCCTGTTACCGTATATAGATTCTTTAACTTGATGAGATGTTTCGTATAGCTTTTCAAGGATATCGTCATCTTCAGTAAAAATAAGTGCAGAAATTTCTTCAATTGAAAGTCCTTTAGCATCTTTAGATCTCTCAATAAGTGATTTTAGATATTCTTTATCTTTTGCTTTTTCTTCACCAAGCTTTAAATATTCTTTAATTTTTTCGTCGTCAATAAAACTAGCTTTTTGGAATGTCATTATTATACCTCCATCATTTAGAATTATTTTTTAGCTAAGGCAGATTTAACACTGATATGAGGAATACGTCCTAGTTTACCTGTGAAAGCACTTACTTCATCACTTGTTCCTTCCACGATTAAGGATATAACGGAAATATTTCTCTCTCTATAAGGTACGCCCATTCTACCTATAACTAAATTATTAAAACTGTGAATCACATTATTGACTGCACCGACACTTTCTAAGTTTTCAACTATTATCCCTATAATGCCTATTCTCTTATCTTCCATTAATTTTAACTCCTTAAAACAAAAACTCTAAAAATTAGTATATAGTATTATGATAGTAAATTATAAAAGAACATCATTATTAAGCATTAGCTTCTTGTAGAGTTATATGTCCCTACAGTCAGGAATGCGTTATGTTTTTCTATATCTACGGGATATGCCATAGGATACAGAGAATAAAAGTACGTTATGTTATTTGGTAACTATTGAAAATATGTTATTAAAAGTGATTAGACAATGAAGTATACAACTTTCAATAGATATAGATAATGAATTAAGATAAGAAGTTAATTCATTATCTAATATAATAATACTAATGATAAAGCAAAACAATATAAATTGTGAAAATTATAACAAAGTTTTTCATGAGGCATAAGTTTAGATATGGTATAGTTAGTGCTAAATTTTAGATATAATAATTGCGTAAGATGTAAATATGATATATAAGTTTCATCATTGTAACTTTATCAGAACTCTACGGGCATAATGAACCATCAATATAATCTATAAAGAATTTTTATCAAAGCTTACATATTGAGCATAAACAAATTTAGATAATTTAAGATGCTTTTATTGACAAGCTTCATGTAAAAGGATATTATTATATTAATGATATAATTAAATTCTTAGATAAGGAAGAGTAGCTATAAAGTATAGTTTTAGAGAGTCGATGATGGTGGAAATTCGATACGATGGCTTGTAGTGAATGGACCTTGGAGAAACAAACCGAAACCTTTAATTGTAAGGTAGTAGTATTTGGCGGAAGCCCTCCGTTATAGGGGATAGGATATGTTGGTATCTGAAAAAGAGTGATACTTTTATAAGTATAATTTAGGTGGCACCGCGGAGTAACTTCGCCCTATTGGTTAGGGACGAGGTTTTTTAGTTTTTTGTAGGAAAATAGATTTTAATACATTTAGTATTTCTGTATAACAATATAGACTTATATGAAAAAAGCAAACAAGACAATGAAATTACCCTTTCAAACAAAAAATATATATTAAGGAGAGATTTTTTATGAGCACTAGAAAATTAACAATAGCATCATTATTTTTAGCAGTTGGACTTATTCTTCATTATATCATGCCAGGATTTCTTGGAGGAATGAAACCAGATCCGTTTTTAGCCATGATGTTTATTACAATTTTAATCTGTGGGGATTATAAGACTACTTTAGCAGTTGGACTAGCTTCTGGAATATTAACAGCACTGACAACTACTATGCCAGGAGGACAGATACCAAATATTATAGATAAAATCATCACAGCACAGGTTGTATTCTTTATACTTAAGACATTTAATACATTAGAAGAAAAAGCTAAAGGCAACAGTTTGATTAAGCAAGTTAAAATGGTGGTTGTATCAATTGTTGGAACCCTTGTTAGTGGAACTATATTTCTATCAACAGCAATTTATATAATGGGAGTGGAATTACCATTTGGTATATTATTTAACTCAGTTGTACTTCCCGCAACTGTTGGTAATACTGTATTAGTTTTGTTTACTACTAATGTTGTTTTAGTTGCATTAAAAAGAAGTTCTTTTAAGATATAGTAATAGGATTATAGTTTAATGTAGAAAAATATTTATAAAAGAATTGAAAAGATGACTCAAAGTTCCTAGGAACTTTTGAGTCATCTTTCTTAGCCTATTTCACTAAAGAAGTTTAGTATTTAGTGTATTAAACTATTTTAATAATTGAAGGACGTTTTGTGGTGCTTGGTTAGCTTGAGATAACATAGATTGAGCAGCTTGTTGAAGAACGTTATTCTTTGTAAAGTGCATCATTTCCTTAGCCATGTCAACGTCTCTTATTCTTGATTCTGCTGCTTGTAAGTTTTCTGAAGCATTATTTAAGTTAGAAATTGTGTGTTCAAGTCTATTTTGAGTAGCTCCAAGCGCTGATCTTTGAGTTGATACAGCCTTTATAGCATCGTTAATCTTAGTAATTGCAGTTGCTGCTGCACTATTTGTACCAACAGATAGACCAGATATTCCAAGACCAGAAGCAGCCATGGATACTATCTTAATTTCAAGTGTTAAGTTAACATCAGAGTTAGCTCCGATTTGTAATTTAACGCCTGTTGCAGCTAATGAACCGTTCAATAATTTCTTTTCGTTGAACTCAGTTGTTTTAGCAATTCTATCGATTTCTGTTGTTAGAGTATCCATTTCGGCTTTAATAGCAGCTCTATCAACATTAGCGTTTGTATCATTTGCACCTTGAACAGCTAGTTCTCTCATTCTTTGAAGGATACTTTGAGTTTCATTTAAGCCACCTTCTGCAGTTTGGATTAAAGAAATACCATCTTGAGCATTTCTAGAAGCTTGATCAAGACCTCTGATTTGAGCTCTCATTTTTTCAGAAATTGATAAACCAGCAGCATCATCGCCAGCTCTATTTATTCTTAAACCTGAAGATAACTTCTCCATTGATTTAGCAGCATTACTATTGTTGATCCCCATATTTCTTTGTGCATTCATAGCGTTCATATTGTGGTTGATTATCATAATAAAATTCCTCCTAAGTTTTCACTTTTGTGCATCAATATGCTTATATTTTTAATTTGTAGTTAGCTAAGTTCAATTTATTGATCAAGGTATAAATCTTTAGTTCCACAGTGGAACCTCTCGGGACATTCTAGCTAATTTGATATTTAATAGCTCGTCCTCACACTAGGTATATCGAGAGTGATTTCATATACTTTACACTTTTTTAGAATTTTTATTTGAAATATTTAATTTAATTTAAAATAAAGTTTAAAATATTATAAAACTACTTATTTATATTATAAAATTATGGGAAGAAGTATTTATAGCTAGTTAATACCATAAATTTTTACGAACTTAATAGTGGGTATAAGTTTTAATAATGTTTGCGCATTAAAAAAATACCACCTATGAAATCAATGTAAATTTTTAATCAGAACTTATATATTTAATATATGATTTATTGGGAAAATGAAATTATTAAAGAGTTTAGAATGTTTTACCTAAGATTAATATTGATGGGGTAGTATCACTAGTACCTCTCACAGAAATAAGATTTATAAAGTGTTATCATTATATAATGACTTTACGAAATGCGAAACATATAAATGAGAGGAAACATTGGATAATAATGAGTGAAAAATAAGTATAGACGAATCAATCACTTATTATAGAAGACTTTGTTTATTTGTAAAAGCTTTTTAAAAATATATTCAATTACATATTATTGATGTATTTAAAATTACCAAAAAATATTTAAAAAAATGCATATAGTGTAACCAATGTTACAGAAAAAGTGCACCGTGTTGGTATATTATATAGTTGTAGCAAGGAACAAAATAATTAGTTTAAAGCTACAGGGGGTTGAGGCGCTTAGATAAATCCTAAAGGTAACTAAGGAAACAACATTAATCGAAAGCGCCAAGAATATAACGTAAGTACTGAAAGTAAATTTATGTAGAGGTAAACAAAAATCAATTTCGACTCATGAATATTTAAATTATAAATAAGAGTATTTTGGGAGGCAAGATTATGAGTATGTTTTGTTATCAATGTGAACAAAGAGCAGGAGAGTCAGGGTGTACAGTTTCAGGGGTCTGTGGAAAAAATCCAAGAGTGGCAGCACTTCAAGATTTATTAATACATCAATTAAAAGGAATTGGTTTCTATGGTAATAAGGCTGTAGAAAACGGTTATGTTCCATCAGAAAAATTAAGTGTTTTTGTGGCAGATGGATTATTTTCAACTTTAACAAATGTTAGTTTTGACGAAGATAAATTTGCTGACTTAGTTATTCTTTCAAATGAAATCAAAAAAGAAATGAAAGAAGCTTCAAAAGTCATTGGATCTGAGTTTGCAGAATATGTGGCTCCATCAGATAAAGAAGAAATGATTAAAGAAGCTGTTAGATTTGGTGTTAGAGCTGATGCAAGTTTAAACGAAGATGTAAGATCTTTAAGAGAACTTATAATGTATGGGCTAAAGGGTATGGCTGCATATACTCATCACGCTAAAGTTTTAGGACAAAGCAATGATGATGTAAATAAATTTTTCTTAAAAGCTTTAGCAGCTACTCTTGACGATACTTTAACTGTAAATGATTATGTAGGACTTGCTATGGAACTTGGTCAAGTTAACTTCAAATGCATGGAAATGCTTGATGCTGCCAATACAGGAACTTATGGACATCCAGAGCCTACAGCAGTAAGAATTACAAAGAAAAAAGGACCTTTTATCGTAGTATCTGGCCATGATTTAAAAGATTTAAAACAATTATTAGAACAAACAGAAGGAAAAGGAATAAACATCTATACTCATGGTGAAATGCTTCCAACTCATGCTTATCCAGAACTTAAAAAGTATTCACACTTAGTAGGAAACTTTGGTGGAGCTTGGCAAGAACAACAAAAAGAATTTGATAACATTCCTGGAGCTATATTAATGACAACAAACTGTATCCAAAAACCAAAGGCAAGCTATATGGATAGAATGTTTACTTCAGGGGTAGTATACTGGCCAAACACAACTCACATAAAAGATGTTGATGGCGTAAAAGATTTTACTCCAGTTATCGATAAAGCTTTAGAGCTTGGTGGTTGGGCAGAAGATGAAGAAGAAAAAACAATATTAGTTGGGTTTGGAAGAAATGCAACTTTGAGCCATGCAAATGAAATTATATCTGCAGTTAAAAATGGAGACATTAAGAGATTTGTATTAATCGGTGGATGTGACGGTGCAAAACCAGGTAGAAACTACTATACAGATTTAGCAACATCTCTTCCACAAGATAGTGTTATATTAACTCTTGCTTGCGGAAAATATAGATTCAACAAGTTAGACTTTGGAACTGTAGCAGGATTACCAAGGTTACTAGATGTAGGACAATGTAATGATGCGTACTCAGCAGTAAGAATAGCTTTAGCTTTAGCAGAAGCTTTTGAATGTGGAGTAAATGATCTTCCACTATCAATAGTACTTTCTTGGTACGAACAAAAAGCAGTATGTATTTTACTATCTCTATTATCACTTGGTATAAAGAACATGAAGCTAGGACCAACACTTCCAGCTTTCGTATCACCAAATGTACTAAATGTATTAGTTGAAAACTTTAATATTGCTCCAACTACAACTGTTGAAGCTGATTTAAAGGAAATTTTAGGATAATTAGAACTTTATAAAATTTTTGAGTTAACCATGATATCTAAATTGAAAATATCTCTATAATACAATCTTTATTAATAAAACTTATATCTCAAAAGCTTCCTTACGAAAAGTTACTTTAATTTTTCGTAAGGAGTTTTTATTTGCTAGGAATTTAGAAAGTTAACTTTTGTCTCATGAAAAAATGGATTTAAAGTTTGACTTTAAATTGCAAAAACTTATGTATATAATTATGAAGAAAACTCTTATTATATAAGAAAAGGGGAGTATATTATGGGGGATAATTTTTTTGTTAAAGGTATGACTTTTGGTTGGCACTCCACAAGGGGACAGTGGAAAGAACAGTATTCCGTAGATTCACTGAAAAAGCTTAAGGAAACAGGGAGTGAATGGATAGCTCTTTCCTTTTGGACATGGCAAGATACGTATAATTCAACTAACATATATTTTGATTATGATTATACGGTAACAGATAGTGATATTGAATATATTGTGAAGGAAGCTCATAACTTAGGACTTAAGGTTTGCTTAAAGCCTGTAGTTAATTGCAAGGATGGCATGTGGAGAGGTCATATAGATTTTCCTGATGATATAGGCTGGGGTACAAAAAAGGACTATTGGAAAGAATGGTTTAGATCTTATAATAGTTTTATTAACCATTATGCAGAGATTGCAGAGAAAACTGGCTGTGAGATGTTTTGTATCGGCTGTGAGATGGTTAAAACCGAGAGAAAAAGTGACTATTGGAGAAAGCTTATAAAGGATGTAAGAGAATTATATAATGGACCAGTAATATATAATGCAAATCATGGTAAAGAAAATAATGTTACTTTTTGGGATGCTGTCGATTACATAGGGACTAGCGCATATTTTTCTGTAGCAGATAAGCCTAAGGATTCTGTAGAAAATATGGTGAAAAATTGGGAGAAGGAGCTTATTTCTTTAAAGGAACTCAGCGAAAAATATAATAAAAAGATATTATTTATAGAAATAGGCTGTCGAAGTGCTGAAGGCTGTGCAATGACTCCATATGAGTTTATAAGAGATGTTCCTTATGATGAAGATGAACAGGCAAATTTTTATGAAGCTACCTTTATTGCACTAGAGAATAAGACTTGGTTCTGCGGATATTTCTGGTGGGATTGGGCTGCAAAATTATATGACATATCAGAAGCACAGGTAGAAAAGGGCTTTAGTATATACGGAAAAAAGGCTGAAAAAATCGTAACTTGTTGGTATAAAGAAAAGCTTTAGATAAAGTAGAATATTTCGTAGAAAAATTAACATAAGTCTAAGATTTTATTATCAATATTGTATAGAATATTGGCTATAAATGGACTATAATTGTAATATAATAAAAAATTATTTTACAATTAAAATTTTAATTATAAGAGAAAGTTTTAATTATGTGAATAAAAATTTTGACTATATGAATGCAAGTTAAATTTTATTTTGTATTAAGAATGGAGTGTGGATTAAATGAGTTACCAATGGATAGAATATGCTAGAAGAGTGCAAGCGTTGGCGCAGATAGGGCTAGCGAATTGCAATAACCCTTATGACATTGAAAGATATGAGGAACTTAGAGATATAAGCGTAAAGCTTATGGCCACATATTCTGATACAGAAATAGAGACTGTAAGAGAGTTGTTTGCAAGAGAAACTGGCTATCAAACTCCAAAGACTGTAGTAAGGTCTGTGGTTTTTAAAGATGGAAAGGTTCTTATGGTTCAAGAAAAAGCTGATTATAAATGGGCACTTCCAGGAGGTTGGAGTGATATAGGTTATACTCCAGGTGAGGTTGCGGCAAAGGAAACCTTTGAAGAAGCTGGAATAAAGGTAAAACCGGTAAAACTTTTAGCTGTTTTTGATAGATCAAAACATCCGCATCTTCCAACATCATCACATGTATATAATATTTTCATACAGTGTGAAATGGTGGAAGGAGAAATAAAGCCAGGACTTGAGACTAATGATGTAGGTTTTTTTGATAGAAACTCGCTTCCAACATTATCAACTGCAAGGATAACTGAAGATGAAATGGAAATTATTTTTCAGTTTTTAGATGATGAAAACAAAGCGGCAGTATTCGACTAAAAAATAATTGGAAAAAATATGTAATTTATGACTTGTATTTCCAGAAAATTATTATATAATATTTACGGGGATACGATTATTATATAGATACAAGGATGAATGCAATGGCTATACGACAATGGAAAGAGATATTAGTACCTTATGATCAAGCTGTAGAAGAACTAAAATTAAAGTTTAAGAGTATAAGAAAAGAGTATAGAAAGAGAAATGAATACTCACCTATTGAGTTTATTACAGGTAGGGTTAAAGAAATCAATAGTATGCTTGAAAAAGCAAGTAAATTCCAAATACCTTTAGAGAGGGTAGAATACGAGCTGGAGGATATAGCTGGTATAAGAATAATGTGTCAGTTTGTTGATGATATTTGGACTGTGGTTAAGATATTACGAGGACGAAACGATATGCAAGTAATCTATGAGAAAGATTACGTTACAAATGTAAAAGAAAGTGGATATAGAAGTTATCATATGATAATAAAATATCCAGTACATATGGCAGAGGGCACAAAGGAAATTCTAGCAGAGATACAAATAAGAACTCTAGCTATGAATTTCTGGGCAACTATAGAACATTCTCTTAATTATAAATATAAGAGAGCTATACCAGAAGAAATTAAGCGAAAGCTAAAAGAAGCAGCAGATTCTGCATATAATTTAGATGAACTCATGACTGGAATAAAGGATGAGATAACAGATGCTCAAAAGCTTTTTGAAGTTAAATCTTCTTTTGTCACAGAGATAGTAAATAACATCTTAACTCTTTCTTCTTTAGGAAAGCATAATGAAGCTATGAGATTTAGAGAGCATCTAAATAAAGTTTTAAAAGATGGAGATGTTGTTGAATTATCAGAACTTTTAGCTAAAACCCAAAGAGCAATTGATATGTTTAAATAAAGATTTCTGATGTGAAATTAAAATTTCTTAGAAAGAAAATATTTAAATAATAAAAAATTCCTAGAGGGAGAAACTACCTCTAGGAATTTTTTATTATTCAAGAAACAACTTGCATAATATATATTCCAATTAAGGATATACATTAGTCTTAACAATAGCATATGGATTTAATAATTAGAAGTATTATTATAAGATAGTTTAGGAGTTATTAATTCCTATATAGTCATCATTGAAATACTTGCCGCTTTGCCATAGGTATAGCAAAAGGCTAAAAATATCTGTCCTGAGGTTGAGAATACACCCGCAAGTAAAAGAAAAACCAATTGATTATGTCATTGAATCATAACTGAAAATAACATAAGGAGCAGTTATAGCTAAGGTCATCCTATAAAATCACAGGATAAAAAATGAATTATGTCTTTGAGAGTTATTGTTTGTATTCATAGTAAGGCATTTCTATTGCTATTCCTGTTTTGTCAAATTGATATTTTGTATTTTCTATAGGATTTCTATTTAAAACTAGATTGATTCCAACAGTATAAAGTGCTTGTGCCAATTCGTTAGGGTCTTGAATAACAGTGCTAGCCATAATACCTTTATTGACTAATTCTCTTGCTTCTGGTATTCCGTCAACTCCGAAAACTGGTATATTTTTAGTTTTCCCTCCTTTATTATAACCATATTTTTGTAAAGCCTCAATAGCTCCTATTGCCATAGCATCGTTATTAGAAATTATAACCTCCACTTTATTGGATAAGTTTAAAAGTAAGGAATTCATGGTTAATTTAGCTAATTCCTTATCCCAATTACATACTCTTGATGCTAATTCTTCAGTTGCTATTCCTGAATCACTGATTGTTGATATAGAATAATTACTTCGGTAATTTGTTGCTTTGCTGTCAGGATTACCTTTTAGCATAATATATTGAATTTTATCATCTCTATTTCTGTCTAGGATATCTTTGTTAGCAAGCCATTTATCTACAATAATTTTGCCTTGAATAATTCCAGACTTTCTAGAATCGGTTGCTATAAAAACAACCCTTTTATAGGACTTAACAATTTGTGGTATATTAGATAATTCAAAACTAAATAAAATTAAAGGTGTATTATTTTTTTGAGCTTTATTAACAACATCTGATACTAAAGTTTCATTTGAATTAACCATATCGATTAGTAAAAGATCAAAATTTTTATTAAATATAGAAGATAAAATTGCATCTTGTACAGCTTGATTATCTTGACCATCAAAAAAAGTGAATTTTATAGTATCTTCATGTTCGTTTTGTATATTATTTAGACTTTGCTTTACAAGCGACATATATGGATCATTAATATTAAAAAACATTACGCCTACATTAGTTATTTTTCTTACACTAGCAGTTTGTAAGCATATGATATTTGGCATTTTATTCATTGAGGTGAAAAGCATTATAAATGGAATAAAAAATATTATTACTTTTTTTAATATATTCATTACAGTCACCTGTGTTTATTCTTACTCATTAGGGTGTATTTAAATATTAAATTTATTCTATGCGTAATTTGAAAAAGTATGAGAAAAAGAATGTTACTACTTTATGGTAAAATAAAGTATAAACCTTTCAATCTGAAAAAGTTTCGATTATATTTGCAATATAACCTGTATTATTACCAATGCTAAATAGACTAGGAGAAAAACGTTCATCATTAATACTCGGAAAAATATAGTACCTAAACGTCTGTGCTCAAGAGTTCTTTAAAATATCTTGAAGATATTTAGGCATTTGGTTTATAGTATCAGATAATGAAGTTTGATGAACGTTGTTTTCGCAAAATGTTGTAAGTTTTACTCTAGATGACATTTTGGGGTATCATTATACCATATCATGTTCCGTATGGGATACTTTACAAGCTTTTCATGTGATAATCAGAAGATAGTTTAATTTTATTATGGAACTTTTTATTTACCTTTAGATTTTTCATATAGAAAGGCAGCAGCAGAGGAACCAATTATAAGAATATAACCTATAATACTAAGATAATCAGGAGCCTCATTAAATAGCATCATTCCAAGGAATGCTGAGAAAATAATCTGAGTATAATCATAAATAGATATGTCAGAAGCTGGTGCATAGCTATAAGCCGTTGTCAGAGTCATTTGTGCAATAGATGCAAAAACTCCAGCAATTAAAAGTGATGAAAGTTGAATAAGAGTCATAGGGTGATAGCTTATAAATAAAAATGGTGAAGTTGAAACACAAGAGAAAAGAGAGAAATAAAATACTATTGTATAATTTTTTTCTCTTCCTCTTAAAGTTCTAACATATGTATAAGCTCCACCAGCACAAATAGCCCCTAAAATTGCAACTAATGCAGGAATTATGCTTACATTAAAAGATGGTTTAACTATAAAGAGACTTCCTACAAAAGCTATGATTAGTGAAATAAATTGAGCTTTAGTAATTTTTTCTTTTAAAAATAAAAAGGAAAAAATTATAACGAAGAAAGGGCTTAATTTATTTAGCATAGTAGCATCTGCAAGGAGTAAATGATCTATAGCATAAAAACTTGCGACAATTCCAAGAGTACCAAGGGTTGATCTTATTAGTAAGAGCCCTTGGTTCTCTTTTTTTCCGAAAAGTTTTGATTTGTTTTTTAATGCAGGAATCAAAGCTACTACTACAGTAACCAGATTCCTGAAAAAGGTTTTTTGTGTTGAAGGCAAATCTCCAGAGAGCTTAACAAAAACAGTCATAATTGCAAAGCTTAATGAAGCGATAAGCATGAACATGATGCCTTTAGTTTTATTATTCATAAGTAAAAATCTCCTTAAATATAGCTTGAAATTACGTTTTCCTTTTTATAAGTACAGGGTATAAGGAAGAACCTATAATTATAATATAACCTAAAAAGCTATAGATATCTGGAAGTTCGTTAAAAATTCCATAGCCAATTATGGCTGAATAAATAATCCCAACGTAATCATACATGGATATATCGGCAGCTTTACCGTAAGTATAACCTAAGGTTAAAAAGATCTGACCTAAGGTTGAAAATACCCCTGCTAACAAAAGAAAGCTTAGTTCATAAATATTCATATGATCGTAACTAAACAGGATGTATGGTGTAGTGAGAAGTAAAGTTGTAGTTGAATAGCAAAAAACTATTGTAAAGAAGTTTTCCTTATTACCAATTTTGCGTATAAAGCTGTAGGCAATTCCAGCGAATAATGCTGAAGCTACTCCAACTAAAGCAGGAAGTAGTTCAGAGTTAAAGCCTGGCTTAATAACAAGTAAACTTCCTGAAAATGCAATAATCAACGTAACTATTTGTAATTTTGAAACTCTTTCCTTTAACAATACGAAACTCATAAGTATGGTGAAAAAAGGTGATAATTTTCCTAGTATTACTGCATCAGATAAAACCATTTTATCTATAGTATAGTATGTAGTTATCAACGCTAAGGCGCCAAAAAAAGCTCTTAGTAATAGAAACTTTCGGTTTTCCTTATGTCCAAATAGTTTAGTCTTATTGCATTTTAAAATAATAAAAACCAGTACACAGGTAACGATACTGGTGAAGAAGCTTTTTTGAAGGGCTCCAACATCTTTCACCACTTTAGTTGCTGCGCTCATAGAAGAGAAGCTGATAGTGGCAAGAATTATAAATATTATACCTTTACTTTTGTCTTTCATATAGTGCTCCTTTTTTATAGTTATCTTAGAAGCCTTACCCTTTCAATGGTAGAGTAAAGCACGAATAATATCACTAAAACCAATACTTTTATGGATGATTTGTGTAACGAGTAAATATCCTATATGTTAATCATACCACAGTAATAAGAAATATGTAGAAGAAAGGAAGTCTAAGTTATCTAGAGAGTAATAAAACCTAGATTGTATAGACTATATATATTCCCATTAAAAAACCTACATTGCATTTATCAACGTAGCACCGATTAAATGTAGAAACATTGTTCGAAGATAGATAAACAATGTTGAAGTGAAAAATGATTATGTATAAGTTTAGGAGGAAAGGTTATGAAAAAATTTACTTTAGTTTTAATCTTATCAATGCTTTTAACTACATTTTCTAGTTCATTTGTTCTTGCTGATGGCAAGGATAAAGGTGGATTAGGAAAATACTATGGAGATGAGCCGTTATATCAAAATCTTTATGAAGAATTATTAACTCCAGAGATAACCAAGGAGATTGGAAATTATTATGGTCAATACTACAATTATGATATCAATAAGATTGATATATTAAATGTTTACAGAAGTTATGATAATTTTAAGGTCAGAATTACTACTACAGATAAGGAAAAAAAGATTATACATATAGATGAAATGACTGTTGAAATAAATGAAGGAAAAGTTACAATAAAGGATTTTAAGCATATAAGTAGTAGAAAAATTTAGTTAGTAAATTTTTGAAGTTATCTAATACAAGAGTTATTGGTTTCAAAGACATAGCAATAGGCAGTGAATTAAATATAGTTAGTGCCTAAGAAATGAAAGTTATAGTAATTTATATTTTACAATCATGCGTAAATCGTGCTATAATCTATAAATAAATTAAGAAATAGAAAAGATATGAGAGATTTATTAATCAGGTTAATAATATACTGAGGTGTTCAATGACAAAAGGACAAATTGAGGCGAAGATAAGCGAAGCAATAAGTAGGTTTGAGATTGAGCATATGGGCAGAGGTCCAGAAAAAATCCGAACAGTTATACTTGAAGATTTAATACTTATAAGGCTTAAAGGTTTTTTGAGTAAGTCTGAAAAAAGTTTAGCACAAAATAAGGAAGGTATTGATTTAATTAAAAAAGTTAGAATTGCTTTATTTGAAAATGCTAGGGAAAGTTTAGAGGAAGCAGTAAAATCAGTACTTGATGTTAATATAATAAGTACTTATTCTGATGTGAGTACAAAAACAGGTGAAAAAATCATAGGAATAGTGGTAGACCAAAATATTGAAGAAAAATTTATAAAATAATTTGGAAGACGTATTGAAGGGTTAGAAACCAGTCAAAAGTAAGCCAATAACAAAAAACTCTGTTTATAGGAGAGTTTTTGTTATTGGCTTTTTTTATTATCTTATTTAGGATGGTGAACTATGAATAAAAGAGAGATAGTTAGATTAAACCCACCTTCAAATATAGGAATTATTGGAGGGGGTCAATTAGGAAGAATGTTAACTGTAGAGGCTAAGAGAATGGGATACAACGTAATTATACTAGATCCAAAGCCGAATTCTCCAGCTGCACAGGTTGCTGATAAGCAAATTACAGCTGAGTTTACGGATATTAATGCTTTAAGAAAGCTAGCTGAAAAAACTGATGTTTTAACATATGAATTTGAGCATATCGACGTAGGATTGCTTAATGAGATAGAGAGCAAAGGTTATAAAATATATCCATCATCAAAGACTCTTAAGGTAATTCAAAATAAATATGTACAGAAAAGTATATTAAAAGAGGCAGGGATTAAAGTGCCAGCCTTTTATCTAGTTAATAGTTTAGAGGAACTTAGAAATATTTTTTATAATCTTGGCGAAAAAATTATATTGAAAACATGTAAAGGTGGTTATGACGGAAAAGGGAATATTGTAGTGAAAAATATTAAAAAGCTTGAAGATGCTTATAAAGAGTTTTCAGATAAAGAGCTAATGGTAGAAGAATTCATTAATTATACAAAAGAAGTTTCTATAATAGTGGCTAAAAATCATGAAGATATAACCTTTTATCCTATAGCTGAAAATAACCATAAGGATAGTATACTTATAAATTCAATAATACCAGCAAAAATTTCAAAGGACACAGAAGAAAAAATTATTGAAGTAGCTAAAAAAGTAGTTGAAACATTAGATGACTTTGGTGTGTTTTGTATAGAATTTTTTATCGACACTGATCTAGACGTGTTAGTAAATGAAATTGCGCCGAGACCGCATAATTCAGGTCATTATTCAATTGAAGGCTGTACTACGTCCCAATATGAACAACTTATTAGAATTGTAACAGGAATGCCTTTGGGTTCAACAAAATTGAGATTACCTTGTGTTATGTATAATATCCTAGGCAGTGATGAGGTTCAGGGAAAGTATTGTATCAATGGAGTTGAAGAAATTCTTGATATGGAAGATTGTTATTTTCATTTGTATGGTAAGGAAGAGACTAGCTACTTGAAAAAAATTGGGCACATAACAGCATTAGCTGATTGCGTTGAAATGGCAGAGAGAAAAGCGAAGAAAGTAATGGATAGTTTAGTGATAAAGTCTTTAGAAGTCTCTTAAGGCTGTTAAGTATTTAGTATGGGTAAATAATATTGCAAAATTGCGAAATTCTTTATAAATATATTTACAATTAGAATTTAGGAAATTAGGGGGAAAAGATAAAATGAATGAAAACAATCTTAAAAAGAACAATATTCCATTAGTAGGCATTGTAATGGGCAGTGAATCAGACCTAAGAGTTATGAACATGGCTGCGCAAATAATGGAGCAGTTGCAAGTACCATATGAAATAAAGGTGGTATCTGCACATAGAACACCAGAGAGAATGTATGAATATTCAAAGAATGCTGAGGAAAGAGGCTTAGAAGCAATTATTGCTGGTGCTGGTGGAGCCGCTCATTTACCAGGAATGATTTCATCAATGACTTTATTACCTGTAATAGGGGTTCCTGTAAAACTAAAAGAGTTAGATGGAATGGATTCATTATTATCGATAGTGCAAATGCCGGGTGGAGTTCCGGTGGCTACAGTAGGAATCAATAATGCTAAAAACGCAGGCATTTTAGCTGCTAGAATTCTAGGCACTAAGCATAAAGTGATAAGAAATAATTTAGACAGTTATATAAATGATATAAAAGAAAAAGTTATATTCGATTTAGAAGATAAAGTTATTGAAAGTTGGGATGTAGGTAATGAAAAAAATAGATAGGCAGATTGATACTGTACCTTGGAGTAGATGGGGATATGTAATTTTAGGAATTATTATTATGATGTGCTTAGGTACTGTATATTCATGGAGTGTTTTCAGACTACATGTAGAGAAGCTATATAGTGTAGGTACTACTGAAAGTGGATTCCCTTATATGATATCCTTGGCATTTTATGCGCTTTTTATGTTTTTAACAAGTAAGCATTTAGAAAAGTATAGACCGAGAAATATTATAATTTTTGGGTCAACCCTTGTAGCGATAGGTTGGATATTATCTTCGTATGCACCTAATATATATGTACTAACTCTTACCTATGGAGTTATAATTGGAGCTGGAGTTGGTATAACTTATGGTGCTCCAATGACGGTGATTGCAAAATGGTTTCCTGAAAAGAAAGGACTAGCAGTAGGTCTTATATTAGGTGGATTTGGTTTATCTCCACTTATAACAGCACCAATTGCAAGATATTTAGTAGAACTTTATGGAATAACTGAAACCTTTAAAATATTAGGAATAGCTTTTGGTATTATTATCCCTATTCTTTCATATCCATTGAAATATCCATTAAATAGTGAGGCAAAAAAAATAAAAGAAACAACTGGTGATAAGGTAAATACTGACCATAAAAACACTAAGGAAATGCTTAAAACCAGTAGTTTTAAAGGATTATATTTTAATTTTATTATTGGATCTATGATTGGGTTAACACTAATTGGGATGACGAGTAATGTTGGAAGTGGAATGATAAAGATACCATCGCAAACGGTAACTTTACTGGTTTCCCTTTTCGCAATATTCAATGGAGTAAGTAGACCGATTTTTGGGTGGGTTACTGATAAGTTATCACCTAAAAAAGCTATGAGAATTTCTTATAGTTTAAGTATTTTTGCATCAGTATTAATGTTGATAGCAAATGAGGGAAGCTTATTATTATTTATAATGGCCTTTGCGATATTTTGGTTTAATCTTGGTGGATGGTTAGCTATAGCACCAACCTCAACAATGAATATTTATGGAGAAAAATATTACAGTGAAAATTATGGAGTTGTCTTCACCGCATATGGTATAGGGGCAGTCCTTGGAGTTGCGATTTCGGGATTGTTATTAGATATACTCAATAATTATGATGCTATTTTTTATTTTGTAATTATTTTATGTATTATAGGAATACTTCTATCTAAAAAGGTTAGTAGGGATCAATAGTATTAAGAAACTCTTAAGCAAAAGAAATTATCTTTACATCGTCATTTCCAAAATGTATAATTGTCTTATATTTTGAAAATAGTAAATATAAGTTGTTAAGTTCAGTGAAAAGTACTTATATATAGTTTCATTTTTAGAACGTAAGCAATTATAAATTTAACAATGTGCGTTGAGAAAGAAGAGTAAATAGTATTTTACTTGAAAGAGATCTAGGGAGGGTGAAAACCTAGAATGTAAAACTATTGAAGGAAGCTTTGGAGCAATAAATAGAAAGTCGTAAGGCATAGTATATTTATGGGGTTATTCCCTTAACGATAATTAAGTGGATTAAGTATAGGTATATTCAAAAGTAAGGAGAGTATACTTTCCTAATCAATTTAGGTGGTAACGCGGAAGTCAACCTTTCGTCCTAAGTATATTTTAGGACGAAAGGTTTTTATTTTTTTAGAGGATATAGAATTAAAATTGAAGTACATCTATAAATGCGTAAAGAACAATGTAGTAATTATTTTGATCTTGTGAGGTAAGAACGATGGCCAAGATAGAATTGACTAATATGTGCATGATTTATGATAAAATATATAATAGAGTTTTAGTTCAAGATAGGATCAAATCTTGGAAAGGAATTTCATTTCCAGGAGGTCATGTAGAAGATGGAGAAAGCATAATAGAGTCAACCATAAGAGAGATAAAAGAAGAAACAGGGCTAACGATATCCAATTTAGAGCCATGTGGAATTATATACTGGTGTAATAATGAAACTGGTGATAAATATTTTGTATTCAATTATAGAACAGAAATATTTAGTGGTGAATTATTAGAGAAAACTGATGAAGGTAGAGTATTTTGGGTGGATAAAGATCAGCTGTTAAGTCTTAGTTTAGCAGATGGTTTTAAAGAGAGGTTACCTATGTTTTTAGAGAAAAAGTATTCAGAAGGCTTTGGAACTTGGAATGAAGAAAGTGAAAGTCAATTAAAATTTATATAAATCGCCATAATAAGGGGCTTATAATACCTTGTACAGGAGATAAAAGAAGGAGAGATAATATGTTTGAAAAATTAGCAGAAATGATATTTAAAGATGTAGAGCACACAACAGAATATTATATTCAAAAATACCCAAAGAGAAATCTTAAAGAAGGAGCAAGAGTTACAAGATATGCACCAAGCCCAACTGGTTTCCAACATATAGGTGGAGTATTTGCTGCTTTAATAGATGAAAGAATAGCAAGTCAAAGTGAAGGGATTTTTTATTTAAGAATAGAAGATACAGATCAGAAAAGAGAAGTACAAGGAGCAATAGAAGATACTATAGCTACAATGCATAATTTTGGTTTAGACTTTAACGAAGGTATGACAGGTCAAGATACTTTTATAGGCGACTATGGTCCATATAGACAAAGTCAAAGAGCTGATATTTATAATACCTTTGCAAAGGATTTACTTTTAAAAGGGTTAGCGTATCCATGTTTTTGTACTCCAGAGGAATTAACAGAATTAAGAGAAATGCAAGTAGCTAATAAAATAACTCCTGGTTATTATGGAGAATATGCTAAATTCAGAAATATAACTGAAGAAGAAGCTATAAAGAAAATTGAAAATGGCGAAAAATATATTTTAAGATTAAAGTCACCAGGAAATCCAGAGAAGAGAGTAGAATTCCATGACTTAATAAAAGGAGATATATCTTTCCCAGAAAATAATCAAGATATAGTTCTTATCAAAGGCGATGGACTTCCTACATATCACTTTGCTCATGCAATAGATGATTTCTTAATGAGAACTACAGATGTAATAAGAGGAGAAGAATGGCTAGCATCACTTCCAATACATGTTCAATTATTTGAAGTTTTAGGTTTTGAAGCTCCCAAATATGCACACATTCCAACAATAATGAAGCAAGATGGTGGTTCAAAGAGAAAGCTTTCAAAGAGAAAGGATGCAGAAGCTGCTGTTTCTTACTACAAGGAAGTTGGATATCCGACAGTTACAGTAATTGAATATCTACTAAACATAGTTAATTCAACCTTTGAAGTATGGAGAGCTGAAAATCCTAAAGTTGATTATCATGAATTTGAAGTACTTTTAGAAAAAATGAGTAAAAGTGGTGCGTTATTTGATTTAGTTAAATTAAACGACGTATCTAAAGATTGTATTGCTGCTATGAAAGCAGAAGATGTATATGCAAATTACATAACTTGGGCAAAAGAATTTGATGAAGAAATGTATAAATTGGTCACAGAAAATGAAGCTATGACAAAAGCTATCTTCAACATAGATAAGGAAGGCCCAAAACCAAGAAAAGACTTTGCTAAGTGGGATGAAGTTAAAGATAAGGTGTCCTATTTCTTTGATGAATTATTTGTAAAAGAAACAGTAGAACAGATAGAACTGCCAAAGGGTGTTACTTTAGAATCAGCTAAAGATGTAATAGAAGTTTATAAAAATGAATTCAACTTTAATGCAGAAAGCCAAGAAGCTTGGTTTGAAGACTTAAAAGAAATTGGACTTAGACTAGGATACTGTGCAAACAGAAAAGATTTCAAGGCTAATCCAGAACAATATAAAGGTATGATTTCAGATGTTGCTGGTGCTGTAAGAAGTGCCTTAACTCATAGAACTAACTCCCCTGATATCTACACTATTATGCATATTATTGGTGAGGATAAGGTTAGAAGTAGATTTGAAAAGTTTTTAAGTTTATAAAATTAAAGGGGGCTGATTTGCAGCCCCTAATTAAAGCATTTAGACATAAAATCACTGATTTTCCGAAGTGTTCAGAAAAAATGTGTTAGTGAAAGACAGCTGTAAAAGAATAAAACTTTTTTATTACAGGAGAATTTTATGAAACAGAGTGCTAAAGTTGAGATAATTAATTCATTTAAAGAGTTATTAAGTAAAAAATCTATAGATAAAATTACTGTAAAGGCAGTTTGTGAACATTGTAATGTAAATAGACAAACGTTTTATAACCACTTTGCTGATATTATAGACGTTTTTAAATTTATGTTTCAAGAAGAATTAGCGATAGAAATTGCGCAAAACCGAACCTTTGAAACCTGGAGTTGCGGATTTTTAGCTACCATGAATTATCTGAAGAGAAATTCCAAGATGATGTTGAACGTATTTAATTCTTCGTACTGGCCTGAAACAAATACATATCTTACACATCTTTCTAATAAATTATTAGAGGATGTAGTTGATGAGTGCGTTGAAAAATTGGAAGTAAAATTGAAAGATAATGATAAAAAAATGATCATAAGTTTTTATAGGCATGTATTTAATGGGTTATTGATAGACTGGGTAAGTGAAGGTATGAAAGAGGAGCCAGAAATTATTCTTAAAGAACTTTTGATTATGGTACCGGGAAGTATACCACGTTCTGTAATTGCTTTTGTAGAAGAAACTAAAAAAATCCACAGATAAATGATGAGGTAACAAATAGACACTTCTGACGATTTGTCTATTGAAAAGGATTTCACATGGGTTGTACAATATAAGTGATTAAATTCAAAATGTTACATTAAGGGAGGGAACAAGATGTTTGTTTTCAACTATGCCAGCGGAGCATCATTCTTAAGTGTATGGGGTGTTTGGATATTAGTATTTATAGCACTCTTTGGTTTTAATGAGATAGCTCGAAGATGGAAATATGTCGGACTTTTTAGTTTTATTATTTTACCAATAGTACTTTCAATATTATGGTTTACTGTATTAAGTGATACAACTTATACAGATTGGTTCCATTTAGCAAAGGTATATTCTTCTACAGCAGGATGTATAGGTTTTTGGTGTATTAGACACGTAAAATTCAAGAACAAATCAACAGGAAAAGAGTGGAGATTATCTGATAAGAAGTGGGCCTTATGCTTTCCACCACTTATCCTTGCAATTAATATCCTAGAAGCAGTAGCTCGTGATTTCCAGGTTGGTACTCAGTATGCTGGTGGAGGGATTCTAGCAGATGAAGCTGCGTATGTACTTGGTGGTCCATGGAACTTTATGAATGGTATAGCAGGTATCTTAAATATCATAACTATAACTGGATGGGTAGGAATTCGCATAAAGAAAAAAACTAACAAGGATGGCAGCAAAGATATGCTATGGCCTGATATGTTATGGTTTTGGATATTAGCATATGATTTATGGAATTTTGCATACACATATAATTGTTTACCAAGTCACTCTTGGTATTGTGGTTTTGCGTTATTGTTAGCTCCAACACTTTGTGCATTTACTGTAGGAAAAGGAGCATGGCTACAACATAGAGCACAAACTCTTGCAATATGGTGTATGTTTGCACAGACATTCCCAGCATTCATTGATACTGGTGCTTTTGCCGTTGCTTCAACATATAATAAGACACCATTATTTGCATTTAGTTTCTTATCATTAGCTGCAAATATAGCTGTATTTGTTTATATGATTTACAAAGCAGTTAAGACAAAAAGAAATCCTTATCTTGGAGAGTTATATACAGATTTGAATGAATACAAAGAAATTAAAGCACTTGCAGAATAAATTTATTATTAATTTGGACATGTCTTGTTTTTAATCTAAGAAATTTTTTTATAAAAGGACTAGCTGAGGAGTTTTGGCTAGTCTTTTTAGTTATTCAATATTATTACTTCACAACATAAATAATCATAAATAAACATAAATAGACAAATTAGTCTTTTTGTCTATTGTTATGCATTATAAATATTCCTATAATTAAATTAAAAAAAAGACGATGGAGGAATCTTATAATGTATTATAGCAATGGAAATTATGAAGCTTTTGCATGTCCTTTAAAACCTGAAGGTGTAGATCAAAAATCTGCATATTTAGTTGGTGCTGGTTTAGCATCATTATCAGCAGCGTGTTTTTTAGTGCGTGATGGTCAAATGAAGGGTGAAAATATTCATATATTAGAAGAACTAAGCTTATCCGGAGGAGCTTGCGATGGTATTAAAGATAACCAAAGAGGCTTTATTATAAGAGGCGGACGTGAAATGGAAAACCACTTTGAATGTTTGTGGGATTTATTCCGTTCAATTCCTTCTATTGAGACAGAAGGTGTTTCAGTTTTAGATGAATATTACTGGTTAAATAAAAAAGATCCAAACTATTCTCTTCAAAGAGCAACAATCAATAGAGGTGAAGATGCTCAAACTAATAATAAATTTGGATTAAGTGATAGAGCTTCTATGGAACTTGTAAAGTTATTCTTTACTCGTGATGAAGATTTATATGATAGAAGAATCGATGAAGTGTTCTCAGAAGACCTTCTTAACTCTAACTTCTGGATGTACTGGAGAACAATGTTCGCATTTAGAGATTGGCACAGTGCATTAGAAATGAAACTTTATCTTCAAAGATTTATTCACCATATTGGTGGACTTCCTGACTTATCTGCATTAAAGTTTACAAAATACAATCAATATGAGTCATTAATCCTACCAATGGTAAAATACCTTGAATCACATGGAGTTCACTTCCAATATGACACTGAAGTAACAAATGTTATTTTTGATACTACCGGTGAAAAGAAAGTAGCTAAGCAAATCATTTGCAACCACAACGGTAAGGAAGAAGTAATAAATCTTACAGAAAATGATTTAGTTTTTGTTACTAATGGAAGCTGTACAGAAAACTCAACTCTTGGTGACCAAAACACTGCACCAGAATTTGATGATTCTATAAGAGGATGTTGGCAATTATGGAAGAACATCGCTGCACAAGATCCAGCTTTCGGTAATCCTGATAAGTTCTGTTCTAATACAAAAGAAACAAATTGGGAGTCTGCTACAATAACTACTCTTGATGACAGAATTCCACCATACATTCAAAAAATCTGCAAACGTGATCCATTTAGCGGAAAGGTTGTTACTGGTGGTATAGTTACTTGTAAAGATTCAAACTGGTTAATGAGTTGGACATTAAATAGACAACCTCACTTTAAGGAACAACCAAAAGATCAACTTTGTGTTTGGGTATATGGTTTATTCTCAGAAGTTCCAGGAAACTATATAAAGAAACCAATGAAAGAATGTACAGGTATCGAAATCACAGAAGAATGGTTGTATCATATGGGAGTTCCAGAAGATCAAATCCACGATATGGCTGTAAATTCAGCTAACTCCGTACCTTGTATGATGCCATACATCACTGCATTCTTTATGCCAAGAAGCTTAGAAGACAGACCTAAGGTTGTTCCAGATGGAAGCGTAAACTTTGCGTTCCTTGGTCAATTTGCACATACAGATCGCGACACAGTGTTCACAACAGAATACTCAGTAAGAACAGCTATGGAAGCAGTTTATACATTGCTTGATATAGATCGTGGAGTACCAGAAGTATTTAATTCATGCTATGACATACGTGTATTACTTGATTCTACAGTTAAGATGATGGATGGAGAAAAACCAATAAATAAACTTCCAGTACCAATGGAAGCACTAAAGAAGATTCAAGGAACTGTAATAGAAGAAGTATTAAGAAGATACAACATAATATAGTAAGAATAAATTATAACATCAATCCAAGCGTTTGATTCTGAAAATATTATAGAGTTATAACTTTAACTATAAGCTTATACATGGCTCAAAAGTGTCGAAGCTTTGATATTATGAGATATGTATAAGTTAAGTTTTTGTAACGTAACTTTATTATGAAGGAGAAATCGAAAATAGTTAATAAAACATGTTTTATTAATGTGGATTTGATGTTTTAATTTTAAGTTTGAAAATATTAAGCCTATAGAATTTGAAGGGAGATAAACTTCATTTTATAACATATGCAGTGCTTAATTTCTAGCTCTGAAAATACTTTCTGTAGGATAATCATATAAATAAGTAAAATACAAAGATAAATTTAGGGGGGAACTGCTATGGATACATATAAAGTTCTTGAAATTAAACAAAGTGTCTTCCAAGACAATGATAGACAAGCGAATTTGCTTAGGGAAGAATTGAAGAAAGAAAAGACATTTCTATTGAATTTAATGTCATCACCAGGTTCAGGTAAAACAACAACTGTTTTAAGAACAATTGAAGCTTTAAAGAATGAAATGAGAATTGGTGTTTTAGAAGCAGATATCGATTCTGATGTTGACGCTGACACTGTTTCTAAAACTGGTTCAAAAGTAATTCAATTACATACTGGAGGTATGTGTCACCTTGATGCAGATATGACTAAACAAGGCTTGCAAGGACTTGGAACAGAAGATGTAGATTTTGTTATCTTAGAAAATGTAGGGAACTTAGTATGTCCTGCAGAGTTTGATACTGGTGCAACTAAGAATGCTATGATTTTAAGCGTACCAGAGGGTGATGACAAACCTCTAAAATATCCTTTAATGTTTTCAATTGTTGATGTTGTGTTAATCAATAAAATTGATGCAGTATCTTATTTCAATTTTGATTTTGAGGCAGTAAAAGAGCGTATAACTAAATTGAACCCTAATATCAAAGTTATCCCGATATCTGCTAAAACCGGTGAAGGAATTGATGAATGGGCTCAGTGGGTACGTGACGAAGTGAAAGACTGGAATGAAAAATAGTACCATACTGAAGTAGTATTTGGGAGGAAATAATCATGGTAAAACAAAAAGTCCTTGATTTAGCAAATAAAATTGCTGCTGGAATTACTGGCGGAATAGTAAAAGTAAAAGAAACAGACCCAGAATATAGAATACTAGAACCTGTTATGACAGATGAAATGGCAGAAATAGCGTTAAAGCTAGAAATCCGTAAGCCTAAAAAGGTAAAAGAAATAGCTAAGCTTTGTGGCAAACCTGCTGACAAAGTAGAAAAATTGCTATTTCAAATGGCCGTGGATGGTGTTATTAAAGTAGAAAAAGAAGCTGATGGTGAAGACGCGTATTTCCTTGAACTTTTTGTTCCTGGTGTAATGGAATATATGGTTGCACATAAGGAAAATGTTGAGAAGTATCCACAAATCGGTGAGTGTTTTGAAGAATATACAAGAAAATTAGGAGCATTAATGACTGGAAATATTCCAATTGGATTGGGTGTAATGAGAGTTATTCCAATTGAAAGTGCTATCCAAGGAGAAACTAGAAGAGCTTCTTATGAAGAAATTTCATATCTTATCAACCAACATGAAGTTTTCTCTGTAGCAGATTGTGCATGCAGAACTTCCATGAGAATTATTGGTCAAGGGTGTGGACATACTGTTGAAGATATGTGTATTCAATTTGGACCAGCTGCTGAGTATTATATTCGTACAGGCAGAGGAAGAAAAATTACTAAGGAAAAGGCTCTTGAAATTTGCAGAAAGGCTGAAGAAGAAGGGTTAGTTCACTCTATACCGAACTTATCAGGTCCTGGAAAGGCTCTTGCAGTTTGTAATTGCTGTGGATGTGGCTGTTTTGGATTAAGAAATACAACTTTGTATAGAAATCCAGACTGGTCTAGATCAAATTATGTAGCAGTTGTTGATAAAGATAAATGTGTTGCTTGTGGAGAATGTGTTGAAAACTGCCAAGCTAATGCAGCGAAATTAGGACAAAATCTATGTACAAAGACTCCTATTCCAGTTCCTAAGGCAATTGAGGAAAGAGATACTCCACGTGACACTAAGTGGGGAAAAGATAGATGGGATCTTGATTATCGTAACCGTAAGCTTGTTGAAGAAGGTGGAACAAGTCCATGTAAATCTGGATGTCCAGCTCATATAGCAGTTCAAGGTTATGTTAAGATGGCAGCTCAAGGAAGATATAGAGAAGCACTAGAGCTTATAAAGAAAGAAAATCCATTACCAGCAATCTGTGGACGTATTTGTCCAAGAAAGTGTGAAGCGGTTTGTACAAGAGGAGATATAGATGAACCACTAGCAGTTGATGAAATTAAAAAATTCATTGCAGATCTAGAATTAAAATCAGAACATCGTTTTGTACCTGAAAAGAGAAAAGAAAGACAAGAAAAAATTGCTGTAGTTGGAGCAGGTCCAGCAGGACTTTCTTGTGCATATTTCTTAGCTGTTGAAGGTTATAAGGTAACAGTATTTGAAAAGCAAAAGAAACTTGGTGGTATGTTAACCTTAGGAATTCCTTCTTACAGATTAGGAAAAGAAATAGTAGAATCAGAAATAGAAGTTCTTAGACAATTAGGCGTAGAATTTAAAGCTGGAGTTGAAGTTGGTAAAGATGTTACAATTCCAGAATTAAGAAAGAAAGGCTATAAGGCATTCTATGTAGCAATAGGTGCTCAAGCTGGAAGAAGTCTAGGTCTTGAAGGAGAAAATGCGCAAGGTGTAATGACTGGGGTTGAATTCTTACGTAGAGTAAACCTAGGTGAAGATTTAAGATTAGAAGGACCAACAATTGTAATCGGTGGAGGAAACGTTGCTATAGACGTTGCTAGAACTGCTGAGAGAGTTGGAGCTTCAAGCATAGATATGTTCTGCTTAGAAAGCAGACAAGAAATGCCTGCATTAGATGAAGAAATAGAAGAAGCAGAATCAGAAGGAATTGTTATAAACAATTCATGGGGTCCAAAGAGAATAGTAGTAGAAAATGGACGTGTTGTAGGAGTAGAATTCAAGAAATGTATTTCTGTATTCGATGAAAATAGAAGATTTAGCCCTAAATTCGATGAAAATACAACAAAGATCGTAAAAGCAAACCATGTATTACTTTCAGTTGGTCAAGGAATTGATTGGGGTTCTATATTAGAAGGTTCTAATATAGAATTAAATCCAAACAAGACAATAAAAGCTGATCCATTAACTTTCCAAACTGCAGATTCAGATGTATTTGCTGGTGGAGATGCTTTAACAGGTCCTAAGTTTGCTATAGATGCTATTGCATTAGGAAAGCAAGGCTCAGTTTCAATTCATCGTTATATTCATGGAGATAACCTAACATATAACCGTGAAAGAGATTATCATGCTCTTGATAAAGCTAACTTAGATATGGCTGGATATGATCACCTTCCTAGACAAAGAACTATTCATGTAGATGGAAGTAAATCAAAAGAAACCTTTAAGGATTTACGTGTTACTTTTACAGAAGATCAAATAAAGAAGGAAACTGAACGTTGTCTTGGCTGTGGTGCTACAGTAGTAGATCAATATCAATGTGTAGGTTGTGGAGTTTGTACTACAAAGTGTAAATTCGATGCAATTTCATTGGTAAGAAGATATGATGCTTCAGGTGTAGATTTTACAGAAATGAAACCACTTGTTATAAAACATGTAATCAAACGTCAAGGAAAAATAGCTATGAAAAACGTGAAGAAGATATTCAAAAAATAGTAAAGAAACCTATTGTGATTGCAAAACATTAAAATGTATAAAGTTATATTATTGACCAGAAAAATAACTCTATAAATAATTATTTAATATGTTGACCAGTATAACTAATAAAAAGAGTAAAGAAGGGTGGAACTATAGTTCTACCCATCTTTATATATTGAAATAAGTTGATTTACATCATAAAGTTTTATGTCTATGACAGAAATTTTAGAGGAGTTTCATTATTGAAATCTACATACTTTGAAAAGAGAGGTGAGTCCTTTGCATGAAGTTGGAGTTATGATTGAAGTTGTTCAAACTGTTGAAAACTTTGCAAGAAGAAATGGCGTAACAAAAATAGAGACTTTGGTGTTGCAAGTTGGTGAGCTTTCAGCAATGATTCCAAGATATCTTGAAGCTTGTTACCCAGCAGCAGTTGAAGGAACCATGCTACAAGATACCAATTTGAAAATTGAAGTATTACCTGGAAATGGTATCTGTAAAGCGTGCAATAAAGTTTTTAACATTATTGCTAACAATAGTACATGCCCAAACTGTGGAAGCAGACACTGGGAAGTATTATGTGGAAAAGAATTTATGATTAAGGAAATTGTTGCTTGTTGATGATGTGAAATTAAAGGTGCTGTTCTTTTGTTTTGGAATAGGCCTTTTCTTATTTTTTTATTACTCTATTTTTATAATGAGGATTGTTCATAGATACCCATATCCAAAATTCAAGTTATTCGTGAAGTTTATCACCTTGCTTCTTTGGCGTCGTAACAGAAATATTTTTAGTTACGACTGTGGGCATCTATAAAGTAAGCTAATCATAACTCAAGGCTAAATTGCCCATGGAGTTCCAAACCTCTTCAAAGGTTTCTATATCAATAGCTAAATTTTTTTCAGAATCCATCGGATCATTATAGTAAAAATTACTTTCATCATAGCCTGTTAATAGAATGCAATGTTGGTCAAAGGTCGCTTTTATGATTTTGCCATTTTTTGTCCAAGTAATAAAGTTATCTGGAATACTAAAATCATAAGTAACCCAAACTAATATTGGTTTTTTATGTATTAAATAATTTTTAAGAGTATCAATTGTTACTCCTGTAAGGTCTTTTCCAGCATTATTCATATACTTATTTACAAGAGGAAGTAATGCTTTGGGATATATAGAATAACCATCTGCATTATAACCAATCATATCTCCAACAAAACCATCATTTGGATCTCCCCAAGTTAATATGTTACCCGATAAATCTAAAACTAAGGGAGTTGAATCCATTTTAACTTCTTTAGCTAGATAGTTTTTATCGATAGTAATTCCATTATAATTTAATAGCATAGTTAAACTTGTAATTTCACAACCGTTTCTTAGCTCAGGTAATTGATTAGTAAGAGGTACATCTATAAATGCTTCATTTGGTTTAGTGATTGTGTTAACAACAAGTTGTGATACAGGGGATTCAATGTTTCGAGCCTTTTGGGGATATCTTATATTGATATCATCTACATGCAAATAACTTGCAAAATTAATTACTGGATCAATAAGGAGTGTCATTATAAATGTAATTATTAAAAGTTTAAATATTCTTTTCAAGTTTATCACCAATCTTTTATCCTAATATAATGCGTATATATAAATTTTAACTAACTTTTTATAAAATATCTATATTAAGTAAGTATAATAAAATATTTCTTTAAGTAGATTATAAAGATACAATCTTAAAATAAGATTAAAAAAATATGTCATATATTTATATTTATCTGTTTGAAGATTATATTTTACATTAAATTGCTGTTAATGATTATGAGGTGGATATATATGGATGAAAGGTAATTTTAATAGGTAAAAAGTAAGTTCTTCATATAAAAATATATTATTTTATGTCGATAAGTAATAGTGTATATTAGAATTATACTGTTTATTTGTAATTTTAAGAATATACTTGTAGGTTGATGTATTTTTATAAATATTGGAGGAAGTATGTTAGATAAAATAAAAAACTTGGTTAATGAAATAGAACTTAATAATAAGGTTATTAATGAAAAAAGTTTTGCGTTACTAAATTCTAAAGTAACGGAAATAATGGAAGTAATTACTATATCTAGAAAGCATTTAGTTTATGAAAAAATAGAAAACATAGTACGCTATAGCTTGGAGACCAAATTCGGAGAGTTGATATCTTTTAATGATCTATGCAAACATGCTGTAAAGGTAGGTGAGTATAAGAGTGGAAGTAAAGATGTTAATTGTTATATGAATGAGAAATATGGATTATATGAATTGTGGTTATTATGGAATAATGAATTTTGCGTGACTCGTTTAAGTTATGCAAATGGTAAAGAAGAGGGCGAAGTTACATATGAAAGAGAAGTCACAGATTACGGAAAATGTGCTTTTGAAATGTATGATAATGAATTTATATGGGATATGGATGGTATAATAGAAAAGATAGTAGAAAACTTAGAGAAGAGTTCAAATAGAAAGAAGAATATAAGAAATACGTTGGAATTACAATTAAAGCTAATTAATGAGAATGGAAGATAGTTTCTTTAAACTAAAACATGAATATAACAAAACCATCTATGATGAGGAGTAACGTAATATGAAATTTTATTTTGCACCATTAGAAGGCGTCACTGTATATTTATATAGGAAGGCATATGAAACCTTCTTTGGACAAGTTGATAAATACTTTATGCCTTTTGTTTCGCCAACTAAGAATATGTGCTTTACTTCTAGAGAATTAAACGATATATTGCCGGAGCACAATGAAGGACTTAATGTTGTTCCTCAAATCCTAACAAATAATTCAGAGTACTTTATTCATACCATGAAGGATTTAATGAAATTCGGTTATAAAGAGATTAATTTAAACTTAGGTTGTCCAGCTGGTACAGTTGTTGCAAAAAATAAAGGTTCAGGATTTCTTGCACAAAGAGAACAGCTTGATCAATTTTTAGAAGAAATATTTTTAAAGGCAGAGACGAAGATTTCTATAAAGACACGAATAGGAAAAGATTCTCCAGGGGAATTTTATAAACTAATTGAAATCTTTAATAAATACCCTTTAGAGGAGCTGATTATTCATCCAAGGATACAAAAGGATCTCTATAATAATAAGCCTAATATGGATGTATTTAAAGATGCAGTATCATTAAGCAAAAATCCTATTTGTTATAATGGTGATATTTTTAATGCTAAGGATTATACGGAGCTAATAGAAACGTATCCAAATCTAGATGCAGTAATGCTAGGACGAGGATTAATTGCAAATCCAGCATTAATTGGAGAAATTAAAAACAATAATAGTGCAGATAAAAAGGTCATGAAGGAGTTTCATGATAAAGTCTATAATAGTTATCAGGAAATACTTTCTGGAGAACGAAATGTACTATTTAAAATGATGGAATTTTGGTTTTACATGATACATTTATTTGCAGATAGTGATAAGTATCTTAAGAAAATAAGAAAGACAACTAGTTTAAGAGATTATGAAGCTGTGATAGCTATGTTGTTCAAAGAACTTGATATAGACAAAACAAAATATCGCGGCTTTAAACATAAGTGACACTCTAAATCTCTGATTTAGCTAGTGGAACTTACTCCTCAGAGGAATCGATGAGGAGTTTCCTATAAAAACACTCTAAATCTCTGATTTAGCTAGTGGAACTTACTCCTCAGAGGAATCGATGAGGAGTTTCCTATAAAAACACTCTAAATCTCTGATTTAGCTAGTGGAATTTACTCCCCTGAGGAATCGAAGGGGAGTTTTTTTGCAAGGTTTTTGTCTTTTACTCAGATGCAGGAATAAATATAATGATATTGTAAGTTCAGCACAAGGCAGTGCATATTTGAGTTACTTCATTCTGGTTGAAAGTTGTCACAGGTTCGAGTCCTGTCCAATAGTATTCGTGATAAAATATTATCTTTGATAATAACATTATTGGTGATATTATTGGTAGCTCAGTTGGGTAGAGCACTATTACTCAAATAGTTTTTCTCCAAAAATGATCTAAATCTCTGATTTGGTCAGCGGAACTTATTCCCCTGAGGAAACAAAGGGGGTTTTTTTCTATCAGTAAGTATTTATTATTTAGTATATAGCTAAAAGGAGTGTGAATGATGAGTAAGTTTAACAGAAACTCAAAGAATTTATTCAAAAATAACCAAGGACATATAGCTTATAAAATGAGTCTAATAGATAGGTTAATAATAGAAGTTTTATCATGCTTCTTTGGAGAAGATAAATTCTATGGAAATAATTCTTCTGAAATTATTAATGACATAAGAGCGGTTTGCAAAATAGATCCGGCTTTTATTGCTAATTTAGCTATATACGCTAGAAAAGAAATGCATTTAAGAAGCATATCTCATGTTTTAGTTTCGGAACTCGCAAAGTCACCTTTAGGCAAAAGATATGCTAGAGAAACTATAAATGAAGTAATCGAGAGAGTAGACGATATGTCAGAGATTTTAGTGTATTATCTAAATGAATTTGGAAAGCCGATACCTAACTCAGTGAAGAAGGGAATAGCAGATAAGTTATTAACTTTTGATGAATATAGCTTAGCTAAATATAATGGAGATAAAGAAGTAAAGCTTAGAGATATATTGTGTTTAGTTCATCCAAAGGCAAAGAATCAAGAACAAAGTAATATGTTTAAGCGGTTACTAGAAGGAAACCTAAGAACTCCTACTACATGGCAAACAAAATTATCAGCACAGGGAAATACAAAGGAGTCTTGGGAGCAGTTAATTGAGAATAATAACCTTGGATATATGGCTTTATTAAGAAATCTAAGAAATATAGTAAAGGCTAATCCAAGGAATTTAGATAAGGTCTATGAAATGTTGGCGAATAAAGAAAGAGTAATTAAAAGCAAACAATTACCTTTTAGATTTTATACAGCATTTAGTGTTTTATATAGAGAAAATTTTGGGAGTTCAAAATTGTATGATGCTTTAGAAACGTCAATTAAACATTCAACTAATAATGTTACAAAGCTTAAGGGTAAGACCTTTGTTTCTGCTGATGTCTCAGGTTCAATGACATTCCCAATAAGTGCAAATAGTGAAATTACTTCAGCAGATATTGCGGTGCTTATGATGGCAATGGCTAATTATATCTGTGAGGATGCTATTACAAGTACCTTTGATATAAGGTTTAAGTTAAGACCAATAGCTAGTACTAACGGTATTATATCAAATGCCTTATCGATACCTGTTACTGGTGGTGGCACTGATATTACATTACCGATAAAGTATTTATTGGATAATAATATTTATGTAGATAGAATAATAATACTATCTGATAACGAAATAAATCGTGGATATCAGAGTACTTGCCAAGAATATGTTGAGGAATATAAAAAGAAGATAAATCAAAAGGTTTGGGTTCATGGAATAGATATGCAAGGCTATGGAACACAACAGTTCTATGGAGAGCAAATTAATATAATTGCAGGCTGGAGCGAAAGAACTTTAGAATTTATTTCTACTGTTGAAGAAGGGTTAGGAAATTTAAGAAGCAAAATAGAAAACTATTATTTTAAGGAGCAAGGTAATTATGAAAATAGTACAGGGTAAGTATAATACTGCAAAAGTATTTACAAATAATATAGCAGAAGAAGCAATTGAACAATTAGTTGAGCTTTGCAACCAACCTTTTGTTGAAGGCTGCAAGGTTAGAATAATGCCAGATACCCATAAAGGATCAGGCTGTGTTATAGGTTTTACAGCAGATTTAGGAGATAAGGTAATTCCTAATATTGTTGGAGTGGACATAGGTTGTGGCATGCTGACAGTTAATCTTGGTAAAGTTGATTTAGATTTAGAAATGTTAGATAAAGTTATAAATAAATATATACCATCAGGTAAAAACACTCATGAAGGTAGAACTGTTAGATTTGAAAAGTTGCAAGATTTAAAATGTTTCCGAGATTTAAAAAATACAAAGAGAATAGAGCGAAGCATAGGAACTCTAGGTGGAGGAAACCACTTTATTGAGGTTGATAAAGGGGACGATGGCACTGTTTATTTAGTAATTCATTCAGGAAGTAGAAATTTAGGTACACAAGTTGCAGATTTATATCAGAATTTAGCTATAGATTTATGTTCTGGTAAAGAAGATTATTTTATTAAGAGAGATGAAATTATCAAGAACTTTAAAGAATGTGGAAAGAGAAAAGAAATAGAAAAGGAATTAAAGTTTTTAAAAAAGAACTATGATCAGTTAAATCCAGTTTACCCAAGAGATTTATGCTTTTTAACTGGAAAGTATAGAGAAGAATATCTTCATGATATGAACATATGTCAAGAATACGCAACACTAAATAGAGAAGTTATGGCAGAGATTATTCTTAATAAGCTTTTAGGCAAGAGTTTGAAAGAGTTTCAGGCTTTCACTACTATTCATAATTATATTAATTTCAAAGATAACATTATAAGAAAAGGTAGTATTTCAGCTTATGAAGGAGAAAAGCTACTTATTCCAATAAACATGAGAGATGGAAGCCTTATTTGTGTTGGAAAAGGTAATGAGGATTGGAATTATTCTGCACCACATGGAGCTGGAAGATTAATGAGTAGAACAAAAGCCAAAGAAAAGGTTGATTATGAAGAGTTTAAAAAATCTATGGAGGGAATATATTCTACAACTGTTACAGAGGCAACAATAGATGAAGCTCCAATGGTATATAAACCGATGAAAGAAATTATCGAAAATATTGTCGAAACTGTGGAGATTATTGATATAATTAAACCAATATATAATTTTAAAGCTCAAGGATAACTTTATAGAGAGGTGCTAAATGTTTAATGATTTTATAAAACATTATGATCTTATACGCTCCATATTGAGGGATGTATTTTTATATGGATGCTTTTCAAGAGAAGACTATGAAAATAAAAAAATAGTGAGTTCTAGAAAAGTAAGCTACGAAATGAGAAGAATACAGCAGTATATAGAAAAGGATTTTATTAAGTTTGATAGAGAGGGGAAAACTAAGCTTTTAAGCTTAAGTTATGATTCTATTACAAATACTAAAAACTTTTTAGTTAGCACCTATCTAAATAAGAGTTTTACCAAAGCTGATTTATTACTTTATTATCACATTCTTTTGGCTCTAAACTATCAAGATGGAGCTATTAACTTTAAGCAGTTAGAAGAGTTTTTATTAGACAAGGAACTTTTGGATTACGATAAAATAAGCAGCAAGACCATAGAAAGAAAGTTAAAAGAACTTAGTGAGTCAATGGGATTGATTAATTGTGAAAAACAAGGAAGGGTCAAGCAATATTCTTTAGCCAAAGATATTTTAAAGGATTTAGATAATAAAGAAATAGTTTGTCTTTATCTAGTAACATCGTTATATAAAAATATAATATTCCCGAACATTGGGGGATATTATTTTCAGGATACCTTGAAGCAATATATGAATTTTCATAGAAATATAAATGAAAATTATGAGGATATTTTTCAATATCAGAAGCTTCATTTTCATCCAATCATAGAAGAAGAAATACTTTGGAAATTAATTAAGGCTATAAGCGAAAAGAGAAAGATAAAAATAGAGTACAATTTAAATAAGAATAGAAGAATAAGGTATGACGACGAAGCTGTTATACCTTATAAAATTCGTTATGATGTAGAGTGTGGAAGATTTTATTTAGTGGCCTTTCAGAAGGATAGATGCCTTGTAGCAAGGCTTGATAGAATCACTGAAGTTAAAATTTTAGAGGAGCATTATCAGGTAGAAGAACTTTTAGAAAAATATAGTTCTGCTATGGAAAATAGTTGGTCAGCTACCCAATTAAATGGCAAAAGTCAGCTTCAAACTCTTAAGTTTAAAATAACTATCAAGGATAATAATGAAATGTACATTGTAGAAAAAATGAAAAGGGAGCTTAAAACTTATACTGCCTATGAGGATGGAGAGAATAGTTTCATATTTACAAAGGATGTCAATGATTGTTATGAAATGATACCTTGGATAAGAGGATATTACGGCAAAATAGAGGTCATAGAGCCAAGTTACATAAGACGAAAGATAAATAATGATTTGAAGGAGATGCTTAAAAACTATGGAGTTATTTCATGAATATAAAAATAGATATTTTAATTTGGTTTTTAAGATATTGAATTTATCAAAGGATGGCTTATTTAAAGAGGAAATATTAGAAATTATAGATAAAGAAGCTTATGAGGAAAAGTTAATAGGTAAGGATTTTATAACCTTTGAGGGATTAATTTTAAATCAGTATAGTGAAGAGGAGAATCTTAATCTACTTAAGAAAGAAAAGGAAAAATATTATCCGATTTTAGAAAATTATAAAGACTTGCCACTTGCCGTTAGGTTTTCTAAGGTGGAAAAACAGTGGCTTAAAGTAATGTTAAAAGAGAAAACAGCAAGAAATCTTTTAGGAGATACACTAGTATCAAAGCTTCAAGAAGAACTAGAAGATGTACAAGCTATTGACAGTGATGTAATAGAAAAGACCAATAGACTTTGGGATGATGAAGAAAATGATTTTAGGCTTCTTAGAGAAGTTTTTTTTACTGTAATTGAAGGGATTTTAAATAATTCACCTATAAGATATACAAGTGTAGATAAAAACGGAAATGAATATAAGGACAAGGTTGCCATACCGATTAGAGTTGAGTATTCATTGAGGGATGAGAATTTTAGATTATCAGTTCACTCTATAGATGAAGATAGACCTATCATGCTTTTATTAAAGAATGTTAAAACTATAGCATTGGAGCCTAATATTAAGGTTAGTAAGAGTAGAGAAGAGATTATTAGGAACTTAAAGGATACTAGATATTCTAAGGAACCTATAGTTTTGGAGCTTATTGATGAAAAGATGGCCATGGAAAGATGCTTTATGGGGCTCTCTTCTTATGAAAGAAGTACAAGAAACTTGGGTGATAATAAATATGAGGTTAAGGTTTTTTATTATACCTTTGATGAGGATGAGGTTATAAGAAAAATTTTATCCTTGGGTCCTTATGTAACAGTAAAATCTCCTGAGTGTGTAAGAAATAAAATTATAGATATTTTAAAATCTTGTTAGTTATTGGTACTGAAAGGTGTATGATATAATTTTAAGTATTATTGATGAATTATGAAATGATGAGTAGTTATTAAAGGAAGCAGATGCTTATTTATGTTCTGAATTTCAAAAGGAAATAGCTAGAGGAAAATTCAGTTTTATATATCAGATAGGAATATATAAGGAACTTTTTTATTGCTATATATGAGATGAATAAAAAGATAAATGAGAGGCACTAAGATGGCGATAAAAAATCAAAAGGAATATTTCAATGAAACCTATAAAAATTGGCAAGAGGTCTCGGATGAAAAGACTGCAATCATAGATAAAATCATAAAAAAACTTGGAATATCAGAAGGAGAGTCATTATTAGATGTGGCTTCTGGTACTGGTGTATTATATGAAAACTTAAAAGATATAAGTTTAAGTAAATATGTTGCTTTAGATATTTCTGAAAATATGCTGAAAGAATTAAAGAAATTATATTTCGAAGCTAAAACAATCTGTGCTGATTTTGATGAAGATATAGATTTAGGAGAGAAATTCGATTTCCTTGTTATCTTTAACAGCATACCGCACTTTGAAAACTTAGATACAGTTTTCACTAATGTTTATAAACATCTTAAAGATAGAGGAACCTTTGCAATAGCTCATTCCAGGACTAGAGAAAAGTTAAAGGAACATCATAGGAATATAGGTTATAGTTTAGGAAGAGATGCAATTCCAAGTGACGATACATTATTAAAACTTACAAGGAATTATGGGTTTAAAGAATGTTATATAGAAGATGAAGAAATTTTCTTTTTTAGTTGCAGAAAATAGATTCAGTTAAAGAGTAATCTTAATATTATATCAAGTATTAACAGAAGTTCATCTAAACTTCTGTTAATTGTCGTTTTTAAATATATGGCTGTCTTAGAATTCCATTGACTCTTACGTTACGTAATAGTGTATGCTAGTTTTAGGGGGTGTATATTATGAGAACTGTAAATGAAGTGTCAAAGTTAGCAGGCGTTAGTATAAGAACCTTACATTATTATGATGAAATTAACTTGTTAAAGCCAACAACAGTTACGGAGGCTGGTTATAGATTATATACAAATGATGATTTAATTATGTTGCAACAAATTTTACTATTTAAAGAATTAGGTGTTTCACTTGAGGGAATCAAAAAAATTTTAAGAAGTGCTGATTATGATAAACATAAAGTACTAGAATGTCAGCAGCAATTATTGTCCATTAAAAGAAATAGGTTAAATAGTTTGATTAACAAGCTTGATAATATGATTAATGATAATAAACTAATAGATTTCAATTTCTTTGATAATAGCGAAACTGAATGGGAATTAATATGGGATGAGATTTATCATAAGCAGGGAGAAGTTCAGAGCGAAGTACTTAAAACAGTGATGGAAGCGGCAGAATATTTTAAGAACCATGATATGAAGAAAGTATTAGACTTAGGTTGTGGAATGGGAAGACACTCTTTATATTTAGCAAAACAAGGATTCTGTGTAACAGCTTGTGATATTTCTGAAAAAGGTTTAGAGGTTACTAGAAGAAAAGCAAAAAAGGTTGGCTTTGAAATTGATACAGTTTGCTGTGATATGAGAGAGCTTCCATTCAAGGATAATACCTTTGATGCAATATTATGTACATGGGTGTCTGGTCATGGAAATCTACAGGATATGAAAAAGCATGCGGATGAAATGTTAAGAGTAGTGAAGCCAAATGGAATTATTTTTGTAGATTACCCTTCTAGAAATGATGAAAGATATGGTATTGGAATTGAAATTGAGAAGCATACATTTACTTACAACATGCCTGGAGAAGAAAAAATACCACATCATTATTCTGATGAGCAGGAGATTATTGAGACCTATAAAGGACATTATACTGATGTTAAACCACATAGATATTCATTTTATGATAAAGAAAAAAATGAATACTTTATAGATGCGTATCTTTGCTATATACAAAAGAAAAGGTTGGAGAAAAGATGATTTACTATGCAAATTCAGAATGGTCTCCACTTAAAAGTAATCCATTTAGTGTAGATGGACAATATGGCGAGAGCTGGTCAGCATTTATATATGATGAAGAAATCCAGTACTATTCTAATGTTGTTCACAAGACTAAAGTGTATTGTTTAAAGGTTTCTCCTGATTTAGATAAGGATTTTCAAAGAATAATTGATTTTGTGAAATATGAAACTTATCATAAGCGAAACGTAATTATAAAAGTACATAAAAAATTAAGACCTAGCATTGAAGCGGTTTTAAGAAATAATTTTGCTGACAATGATACAGCTATTAGAGAAACTGATCCAAGATGGGTGGTACACAGCACCACAAAAGATTCATGGGAAGAAATAAAAAAGAGTGGATTTTTATATTCGCCTTCTGAGTTAAAAAGAATGAACATATTAGTTAAGGAAATCGGGTTAAAAGAATTAGTAGAACCAAAAGATTACTCAGATTATATAATGTTTGATATTTTAAATGGATGTGGAGAAATTGTAGTAAATTCAAGGCAATTAGGGTATGTATGTACTAAGCCAGATATCCCGTATAACCCAGGGGTAAGATTGTACTTTGATGCTTATAAAATTATTAAAGATGGACTTGCAGTGAGAGATGGTTTACATATCATTAAAGTTAAAGAGAAACTTCATTTTCAGGAGTATCTTGCTATGGCAGTTACAGCAGATATCAGTACAACTAGAGAACTTTGGACTCCTACAACATATACAGAATGGGCAAATAGATATTTTTTGAATAATGTTACACTGCTTGAATGATAGGTAGAAATCAAAATAGAATTAAAATATAAAAATATAAAAGGAATACTTAATCAAAGATTTAGGTATTCTTTTTATATTTGAATCAAGTAGCAATAGGATAGATGTACTTTATTAAGAATGCAAAGAAGTAATGACTTGGTACAGTTATAAAAGTGAGTATAGTTGTGGATAATGAATTTATTAATTTTATAAATGTGCATAGTTTGGTCCTAATAAAAAAAATTAAAAATTTTTTTAAAAAGCTATTGACCTGGAGTTAACTCACAGGTTTATGATAGGCATATAACTTTTCAGAATGTGTGTTAACTACAATCGAAAAAGCTAAATATTCAATAAAACTTATAAAGGGATTTATAGGAGGATGAAGTATGTATTTAGAAAAAATAAATTCACCAGAGGACGTAAAAAAATTATCAGTAGATGAAATGAAAGAGTTGAGTTCAGAAATCCGTCAAGCGTTGCTTAAAAAATTAAGTGAACATGGTGGACATATTGGTCCTAATCTTGGAATTGTAGAGCTGACTGTTGCATTACATCATGTATTTAACTCACCAAAGGATAAAATCGTTTATGATGTTTCTCATCAGAGTTATGTTCACAAAATGCTTACTGGAAGAAAAGAAGCGTTTATCAATTCTGAAAAGTATGATGATGTATCTGGTTATTCGAATCCAGAAGAAAGCGACCATGACTTTTTTAATATTGGACACACGTCCACATCTATAAGCCTTGCTTGCGGGCTTGCTAAAGCAAGAGATTTAAAAGATGAGAAGGATAATGTAATTGCTATTATTGGAGACGGTTCTCTAAGTGGTGGAGAAGCCTATGAAGGATTAAATAACGCTGCAGAAGCAGGAACAAACATGATTATTATTGTCAATGATAATGATATGTCTATTGCAGAAAATCATGGTGGTTTATATAAAAATCTTAAGGAACTGAGAGACTCGGAAGGAAGATGTGAATGTAACTTCTTTAAGGCAATGGGGTTAGATTATTATTATGTAAAGGATGGACATGATTTTGAACAATTAATTGATGTATTTAATAAAGTTAAGGATATAGAACATCCTGTAGTTGTTCATGTTCATACAATCAAAGGCAAAGGCTTTGAATTTGCTGAAAAGAATAAGGAACAGTGGCACTGGGGAATGCCTTTTGTGTTAGAGACAGGGGAAGCAAAGTTCTCAATGGGCGCTGGAGAGAACTATGGAGATTTGACTGGAGAATATTTATTAAATGCTATGAAAGAGGATCCAAAAGTCGTTGCTATTACGTCAGCAACTCCAACAGTGTTTGGTTTTTGGCCAGAAAGAAGAAAAGAAGCAGGCAGACAGTTTGTAGATGTTGGTATTGCAGAAGAACATGCAGTTGCCTTGGCTTCAGGAATTGCAGCTAATGGTGGAAAGCCAGTTTACGGAGTGTATAGTACATTTCTCCAAAGAACCTATGACCAACTTTCACAGGACTTATGCATAAATAATAATCCAGCAGTAATATTGGTAAATTATGCGTCTGTTTATGGCATGAATGATGTAACTCATCTTGGATTATATGATATTGGCATGATGAGTAACATTCCTAATATGGTATATCTTGCTCCAACTTGTAAGGAAGAGTATTTTGCTATGCTTAAGTGGGGAATGAATCAACAGGATCATCCAGTGGCTATCCGTGTTCCAGCAATGGGAGTAATTAAAAGTGGAATTGAAGATAATACAGATTACTCTAAGTTAAATAAATATCAGGTGACAAAGGAAGGCAAAGATGTTGCAGTAGTAGCACTTGGGGATTTTTATCAACTTGGAGAAGCTGTTGTAACAAAACTTTCAAAGGAAAGTGGCATTGAAGCTACTTTAATTAATCCAAAATTTATTACTGGTATCGATGAAGAATTACTGGAAAGCTTGAAAAAGAATCATAAGATTGTAATTACTCTTGAAGATGGCATTTTAGATGGTGGTTTTGGTGAAAAGCTTGCAAGATATTATGGTCCTTCTGATATGAAGGTATTAAACTATGGAATTAAGAAGGAATTAATAGATCGTTATGTCCCAGAGGAACTTATGAGAAAAAATAGACTTACAGATGATCAAATAGTAAAAGATATTATTAACATCATAAAATAAGCTCTTGTGAGGATGATAGTATATAAAATAAGTTCTTGTAAGGATAGATAGTATATAAATTAAGAAAAAGCATGGATATTAAAAATATAACCATGCTTTTTCTATTGAAAAAATTATCTTCTACTATATGAAAATATTTCTTGTGGTAGTATATTTTAATATTTATTCATATTAGTGGAATAGTGTAGAAAAATTGTTTATAATAAAATTTATTAAAACAATAGAGAGTTAATTATATTTCAATAAAGATTCTTCGTAGATTATTGATTTTTAACATATAAATATACTTTTAATGTAGTTTTAATAATGAAAGTAAATTGGGGAATTTGGTATTAGAGAAATAAAGGTTTATTTTGTTAGAAATGTGGGAGTTAAATATGAATATAATTATGGATTTGGAAAATGAATTTTGGTTAAAAGAAATACAGAAAGTGGCTAGACTTGGAAACTATGTTTATGATATGAAAAAGGATATATTTGATTGTTCTGAAATAGTTTATGAAATATTTGGAGTTGATTCTTCTCATGGAATGAATCTAGAAATATGGGTAAATACCATTTACCCTAGTGATAGACCAGCATTTGAAGCATCACTTTGTGAAATTGTAAAAAATGGAGATGATTTTGATGTAGAGTATAGAATAGTAAATCAAACTGATAGAACAATAAGGTGGCTAAAGGCCAAAGGTAAGTTATATTATGATAAATATGGAGCTTTAGAAAAAGCAGTGGGAATTATTCAGGATATTAGTGAACTTAAAGAGAGTGAGGAAAGATATAAGAACCTTTATATAAAGTTTCAGCAGAAACAAGCTTTTTTAACATCTCTTATTGATTCAATTCCAGATTTCTTTTTCTATAAAGACATCGATGGCGTATACCAAGGTTGTAATAAAGCTTTTGAAGTTTTTGCAGGAATAAAAGAGGAAAAGCTTATTGGAAAAAGAGATTTAGAAGTTTTTGATAAAGAAACGGCAGAAAGTTTTAGAGGAAGAGATTTAGAAGTAATTCGTCAAAATAAACATCTTAGAAACGAGGAATGGATTAAGTATCCTGATGGTAAAGTTTTGTTGGTGGATACATTAAAAACTCCTTATTATGATTCACAAGGTAATATTATGGGACTTATAGGTATAAGCAGGGATATTACTGAAAAGTATAAACAGGAAGAACTGCAAAAAAGCATTGATGAAGAAAGAAGAAGGATAAGTGAGTTAGAAGAATATGATAGAATAAAAACAGATTTTTTTGCAAACATTTCACATGAACTCAGAACACCAACAAATGTTATTTTCTCGGCTTTACAGGTACAAGAACTTAAATTAAAAAAATATTTATCGAAAGAGTCCTGTACAGAAATGTATGGGTATACAAAAATGATGAAACAAAATTGTTACCGTCTTTTGAGGCTAATTAATAATTTGATAGATATTACTAAAATAGATACAATGTATGTTGAAATAAATGAAGTTAATATTAATATTATTAATCTTATAGAAAATATAACTATGTCTGTAGCTGATTATATAGAAGATAAGGGATTATCGCTTATATTTGATACAGAGGTAGAAGAAAAAGTTATTGCTTGTGATCCAGAAAAAATAGAGAGAATTATGCTAAATCTACTTTCAAATGCAGTAAAATTCACTCCTATGGGTGGGAATATAATGGTCAATATTGAAGATGCAACCGAAAATGTTTGCATAAGAGTAAAGGATACAGGGCGAGGGATTCCAAAAGAAAAGTTAAACTCTATATTTGAGAGATTTGTACAAGTAGACAAATCCTTTACTAGAGATCATGAGGGAAGTGGAATTGGACTTTCTCTTGTAAAATCATTAGTAGAGCTTCACGGTGGTACAATATCTGTAAAAAGCAGCGAAGGTTATGGCACTGAGTTTATTATATATATTCCATGTAAATTAGTTGATAAAACCTATGATGAAATTGCTTGTGGTGGAGAAATGTCCAAAGGCTACATAGAAAGAATCAATATAGAGTTTTCTGATATATATAAATAATATAGAATTTTTAAGGTATATAAGATTCAATGTATACAAGCTTCAAATATACTGAAGTAGATCTATAAAGGTGTCGATTTTTTCTATAGAGGTTTGAACTTAAGTGGTGATTTGATTAATATTTTCCATTAATATATCCCTATCATAAAAATCTTCGAAAAGTATATCGAGGATTTTTTACTTGTGTGAAAATTTTTAATTATGAAAGTGGACTCATAGTACAAAATTTAGTTAAATGAGTCCTTTAAAATTTGGATTAGCAATAGGTGAAAAAATTTAAATAACAATATTAAAAAAATTTGAAACACTTTCGCATAAGCATAGTCTTATCTATAGGAGGTGAGAAAGTGACAGACTACGGAGAAATATATAGAAAATATTTTTCTGATGTATATAAATATATGTTGGCTCTTAGCAGGAATGAAGCTATCGCAGAAGAAGTTACTCAGGAAACTTTTTTCAAAGCTATGAGGCATATTGATCAATTCAAAGGAAACTGTAAACTATATGTATGGCTTTGCCAAATCGCTAGAAATACTTATATTTCGCTTTATCAAAAGCAAAAGCGAAATATTTCTAGTGTTGATACAGAATTTTCAGAAACAACATCAGATTTAGAAAAAGATTATCTTGACAAAGAAGCTATGAAGCAATTACATATTTTGATTCATAATCTAAAGGAACCATATAAGGAAATTTTCACATTGAGGGTATTCGGAGAACTGCCATTTTCGCAAATTGGAGAGTTGTTCGGGAAAACCGACAGTTGGGCAAGACTGATTTTTTATAGAGCAAAAAAACAATTACAGGAGGAATTCAAATGAAAATATCTTGTGAAATTATAAAAGATTTGTTGCCGTTATATTACGATGGTGTTTGCAGTAATGAAAGCAAAGTTGTGGTTGAAGAACATCTTGCTCACTGTGATGTCTGCAAAGCTGAGATTCAATCAATGTACGATACATTGTCTATTGATGATATTGAACAGAACTTAAAGGAAGCAGAGGCAGTGAAAAAATTATCAAAGGAATGGAAAAGAGGAATGTTCAAATCTTTGCTAAAAGGTATTTTAATTGCTGCAACTATTGCTATTATTCTTTACAGCTTTATCGGTATTAAAGTTGTTTCAAATTAATAATGTTGAATGGAGGGAATAAATTGAAACAATATATAGAATCTAAAAAGGGAATGCTTAAATCGTTATTAAAAGGTATTTTAATTGCGGCTGTTATTGCTATTATTCTTTATAGCTTTATCGGTATTAAAGTTGTTTCGGTTTAACAATAGTGAATGGAAGAAATGACATGGAAAGAATATATGATACAACTCTAATATCAACTCATATTTTAAGTGAATTGTAGACAAGTATATAACAACCCTCACCTTTTACATAAGGTGAGGGTTATGTTACTGTTTTTAACAGGTTATATTTTTATAAACTTGTTATATCAATACATAAGCATGTAAATTATATATAGTTAGAAAGGAACGCTACTTATGAAATCAATATCTATATGTTGTAGTTATTAAGATTATTTTGCAAGCCAGTCTATAACTGCTTGGTTTTGACAAGCGCATGACTCAGCATCTGTTTTTGTCACAAACAAGATATCTCCTGTATTTGCTACTTCTTTAAGTTCTTCTAATATTTTTTGAGCAGATAAAGTGCTTTTAACAAGATATGCTTCAGGCATGAAATGGGCCCAAGCACCCACGGATTTTATCTTTGCGATTATATTATCTTCGCTAGATTCAATATGTTCATGGTTATGTTCATGATTATGTTCATGGTCATGTCCACATCCACAAGTATCACTTAAGAAATATGTAATCATATATGCTGACATAAAATTATCTCCCTTTTAAAACAATATAGTTTATTTACATTAAATTATACATGAATATTTAAAAAAGTAAATGATAATTATTCTCAAAACGGAAATGTAGATAATAAAAGTTTGTTGAAAGGTGTTTGAGTTTATTGGAAAAATCAATAATAAGGACAACAATGTAAATATTTATAAAAAGGTGTCATATATTATATTGCTAAGATAAAATAAAAAAATTAGGAGGGTAAAAGCATTATGGCAAAAAGGCTTTTTTACAGCTTATATGCTACAGATGGTTTTATTAATCTTCCAACTGACCCGACAGGATGCTTACTACGTAGAAGCATATATGTTTTTGGTTTTGTAGGAGGCTTATGGAAAATACAAGATAAATGTACAGGCAAGTTTACAATTATTGATTCAGAATTGGATCCTTCAAATATAACAGCAAGAGATGCTTTAAGAGGAACAGCTGTAATTCCATCGCCGTTAATAAAAATGGATGCGGATGATGAACTATTTATAACTCTAACTAACTTGGGTTTGTTAAGAGCTAAAGAGCCTATTTTAGACGTTCATACCATTCATATTCACGGTGGTCATGTAGCAACACAAGTTGATGGTGTACCTGAAACTTCCTTTGGAGTACCAGTAACTCCTATAGGTGAACCTTCAATCAGTATAACCTATTACTTCAAACCAGAAACTCCAGGAAGCTATTTTTATCACTGTCATCAGGAGGCTGCTGAACATGTTCAGATGGGCATGTACGGAGGACTAATTGTATATCCGGAAGCTCAAGATGTCTCTAGATATATCACATCAAAGAATATCACTAACAGGAACTTTGCAAATATAAATTATGATAGCTTTTTTGATAAAGAATATGTAATACTCTTATCCGATATCGACTCTACTTGGCACGATGCTGTTGAAAATCAAACTGATTTTAATGCGGTAAATTTTAAACCTGATTGGTGGTTGGTAAATGGACGTGCATTCCCGGATACACTATTACCTGCTGGTGTTGATGTAGGTGGAGATGCTTATAAAGTTCCGGCAGGATATGATTCTTATGTTCATATTAAAAATGGACAAAGGTTTTTGCTTCGTCTTATTAATATGGGATATCAGCCAGTTCCATGGCATACTCATGGTTGGCATGGCACAATAGTTAATAAAGATGCACATGCTCATCCACATGGGGAATCTGTCTTTACCCAATTGGTTGGTTCTGGAGAAAGCTACGACCTTATTTTTATGGCTGATGATAAACGAAAGCTTTATGCTGATTATATTTTCTGTGGCAAAGGTGGCTTCCCATCATTAATGAATCAAGTGGCTGATGCAACTGCAGAATCTAGAAATGCTGGTACCTTTATGCCTGGTTTTGGTGATTCAGACACTTTATGGGCTAACACTCCGAAAGAAGGGGGTACAACACTGTGTCCTTTCCCAGGAGACTTCCAAGTTAACAACTATGGTACAATAGATAATTTCTTCTTTCCTCAGTTTTATATTGCTCATAATCATGATGATTATAAGGTTACAAATAATGGTGTATACCCAGGCGGTCAATTAATATTTATTCAAACTGATTTACCAAATGAGAGGCCTCATCCTCCGTGTAATCTGGGATTTGCTCCAAAATGTAAGTGATTCACTGTTCCATGGTTTGTTTTTTCAGTACTTTAATATGATCAAAAGGGGCATCGTGATAAGGTGCCCTTAATATTCTAAGGGAGGCATATTATGATTACAGTATTAATTACTATTAGTGTATTGATCGCAATGACAGGGATATTTCTTTTCAGATACTATTACTATTATTGGATACCCAGGAAACGTCCCTTTGAAATAATAGGTTGTATTTTAACGGGTGATGATAACATTATTAATATCAGTTTTAAAATCAATAGAATGGGTTATATTGTTAAAGGTACCCGTGAAATTTATATTATAGATGAGGCAACTGGAATAAAATTTTCTTTACTAAGTCTACCAAAGTTTGGGGAAATGATAACTCGAAAAGGAAAGAGAGGAAGATACGGTTATATGATGTTTGTGAATGTGGGAAATGTTATAAAACATGAGTCTAAGGTTACTGTTAATATCGGTGATTATCAAAAAAAACATGTTAATATAATTTAGGAATCTTAAAGTCATATGTCAAAGTATTTTTTAATAAACCAATTAAGCACGCTATATTATATTTAATATATATAATAGTAAACCGTACCACTTATTTAGGGTACGGTTTTATAGTATCTAAATTTTTTTATCAATATTAAGAAATTAATCAAGTTTATCTAGTACCATAGGCTCTTATTTAGCAAGTGGTTCTAATACTATTTTTCCTTATTCGCCTAAAAAGTTGGGAATAAGCATATAAAATCTGTAGATTTTATTGCTATACAAAATGCGGTTAACACTTGGATATAAGGGCTAATGTTAGGGTAAACAGACTGTTCAATTAAATGATCAAAAGCACACAACCAAAATACATCAGACATATATTACTGACGAGTTGTTTCAAAGATAATTATAGTCCTCATTCTTTATTTATAACTTACTATAAGATTTAATAAAATGAAAAATATTATACCAAGTAATATACCTAAGACAGATAAAACTATTCCAATAATGGCCATATTTGAGCCATCACGTTTTCTTATAACACTAATAAATCCAGTAATTGTACCTATAATTCCAGTGATTATTGGACAGATAGGAGCCCAACAAAATATTAAAGAAATAATTCCAAAGACTAGAGAAGTAATTGCTAGAGTATTATTTTTATTAGAAACTTGATTTCTTACTATCGCTTTCTTTGATTTTGTAATCTCAGTGTTATTATCAAAATTCAAATATATTTCCTCTATAATATTATAATTGTGCTAATACTATAACAAAAAAAATAAGTATTTGAATCAAGGTACATCCGATAAAGCATCCAATTGTAGCACCATTCTTTTTCTTCATTCCAAATTGAATATAAAATGTACTCATTATAACACCAATAGCAAGACTCAAAATCCCTGAGAGAAGCATTCCACCTATTGTACTTAGGCCTACTAATACCCAAATCCATGGAGATACATTACTTGTTGGTTCATATGGTTTGTTGCTTCCAAGAAAAGTACCATTTACAGCTAAGTCAACTTTACTTCCAATAACAACTAAATTACAATGAGTATCACCAAAAGAAATTACATAATCAATCACATTGACAAATATATTTGATGATTTTACTTTGTAAGTTTCACCATCTACAATAATTTTATTATTAAATCCGCGTTTATACTGAATCTCATGAATTACTCCATCAGCTTCAACTTTCCATTTCTTCATTTGATATTTTCCTCCAAATAATAATATATTATGAATAAACTATAACATATTCGCGTAATGTTAACAAATTGTTTGCATAAATATAGCTAGTATAAGCAGTAGATTCTGTTGATATTTTAATTAATTCAATATATAATGTTAATAAATAAAAACTAGGAGGAATATTATGCAAACACTTACAATCAATAACGTTAATTTAATACATCATCATCACTAGAGACTTGGTCTGTCTTAACAGATACAAGTCTATTTCAGTAGGCTTGTATCTCTGGGTGATGTAAATTAAGTGCTAGCATAATTTATACGAACCATGTGGGATATTTGCCTACATGGTTTTTTGTTATGGGTAAACAGAATTATTAGAATATCTGATGATTAGACGTCGTTATCCAGGGACGCATCCGTCAATAGCGTGTTACGGATGGTAGTTCGCTTCTTAGCATTTTTAATGTTTAGAAGCCGTTATCCAAGGATATGTAACCGCTGAAGAAGTGTCATTGATGTTAGCCATCAGATATATAAATAAAATTGGATATGGAGTGGATACAATGAATATGGATATTATAAAACCAAGTATATTAGCAGGATTTATGGAGTTATTACCAAAGGAACAAGAAATTTTTAATGATATTGTTGATAAAATTACAGCTGTTTATAAAAATAATGGCTGTATGGCTATCGATACACCAATCATAGAGAAAGCAGAGGTTTTACTTGCTAAGAATGGTGGAGAAACAGAAAAGCAAGTATATAGTTTTCAAAAGGGCAAAAATAATTTAGCATTAAGGTTTGATTTAACAGTGCCTTTTGCTAGATATGTAGCTCAATACTATAATGAGCTAACCTTTCCTTTTAGAAGATATCAGTTAGGAAAAGTATATAGAGGAGAGAGAAATCAAAAAGGAAGATATAGAGAGTTTTATCAATGCGATGTGGATGTTATCGGTAAGGATAAACTAAGTATAAATAACGATGCTTGGGTCATAAGTTTAGCAGATAAAGCATTTAAGGAGATCGGACTATTAGATTATCAGTTTCAAGTTAGCAATAGAAAAGTATTGAAAGGTATTCTCATTGAGCAAGAGATAGAAAATGTTACAGAAATAATGATCTTAATTGATAAGTACGATAAAATAGACAAAAAATCTTTTGAAGATCAGATTACAAATATTATTGGGCAGGAAAAAAGTAAATATCTAAATAACATACTTGATATTCAAGGAAGTAATGAAGAAATCTTAGCTGGACTAACGAAGCTTCAGATTAAAAATGAGTATTTTCTTGAAGGAATAAATGAATTAAGACAGGTTAAAGCAATGTTAGAACACTTAGATGTGGCTAGTGAACGATTTAGGATAAATCTAAAGATTATTAGAGGACTTGATTACTATACAGGAACTGTTTTTGAAACAATATTAATAGGAAACGAAAGCTATGGTTCAATTTGTTCAGGCGGAAGATATGATAACTTAGCAGGAAGTTATACAGAAAATTTATTGCCAGGGGTAGGGATTTCAATAGGAATAACCAGATTATTTTTCGTGTTAAAGGAAATAGGGTTTATAGGGAATTATAGAATAAAAAATAAATTAGATTATATAATAATACCAATTGGAGAGACTTTAGATTATTGCATGGAGGTGACGAAATATTTAGAGAAAAAGGGCTTCGGGGTCACTGTGTATTTTGAAGATAATCCATTAAAGAAAAAAATGAATTATGCCAATAAGTTGGGGGTAGAGAAGGTTATATTAATTGGAGAAGACGAAAGGCTAAATAATGAAATAAAAATAAAAGATATGATGTCTGGAGATGAGAGGAAAATTGAGTATAGATTACTATAAATTTTACCCGCTTTTCACAATGTTTGTTGGACTGATTTCATTTTTAATTGTTGGAACCGTTGCTGGTTTAATAAGTTTAGAAATAAATGAGGGAATGATATTATTACTGGGACTTCCTATTGGTAGCTTACTTATGTTATTTATCCTTAGTAAGTTAGATCGAGATAAGATTCTAGCAGTAATTATCCGAAGTTTGCTTGGCGGCTTTGCAGGTTTTCTTTCAGGATTTATCATAGGTGAGCTATTAGTTGAGGTTATTGGGTTCATAATTCCTTCTTTGAAGAACTTGGAACAGGTAAAAGCGCAAATTGTACCTAATATAGTGGCATTAAGCATTGCAGATGCAATTTACGGGATTTTCATAGGACATTTGCTTTACGGACGAAAATCAATAAAGTTCTTTGCTTTGATATGTGCAATTGCTTCCATACCTTTTGGAATATTGGTGTCTATGTCAATTGATGTAGATTGGATTGACTTTGAGCAGAACTTACTATTCATGTTAGTATCTTTTGGAACAACCACAGGACTTGCCATTGGTTTCTATAGTTTATTGAAAAGAGTGAAAGCTAATAAGGGATAAAATTATTGCAAAAGAATAATATTTAGTGATACTAAAAGAAATCATACAGCAAATACCCTAAGGAGGTCTCACATGAATAAATGTTTAGAAGTAATGGGTAAATAGATAATTGCTAAAATAAAAAGATATTAGAGTAGTTATTTGTAGCTGGATCACTAAGAACTTGTTAAAGCTGAGGTATAAAGTATATGAAAACTTGTCGTTATAGAATTAAGGGAATTGTGCAAGGAGTAGGTTTTAGACCATTCATACATAAAATAACAGCAAAATATGAACTAAAGGGATGGGTGCTAAATGATTCAGAGGGCGTTGTGGTTGAAGTTCAAGGAAAGCAGCGAGATATAGATAGTTTTATAGATGACGTAAAAATTTCATGCCCACCTATGGCTAAGATTCAAGATATAATTGAGATTCCAGTTAGTAAGAGTCAAAAAAGATATGCTGATTTTATTATTAAGAGAAGTATACAGAGGAGAGAAACCAATACATTTATCCCTCCAGATGCCTATGTATGTAAAGAGTGTGTAGATGAGTTGTTAGATAAAAATAATCGTAGATATAAATATCCATTTATTAATTGTACTAATTGCGGACCTAGATACACAATTATTAAAGAGATGCCTTATGATAGAATTAGCACAACTATGAAGGAATTTAAGATGTGTCCTGATTGCCAAAAGGAGTATAAAGATATCAATAGCAGAAGGTACCATGCACAACCTAATGCATGTCCCATTTGCGGACCACAGTTAGAACTTAGGGATAAAAATGGTGAGGTTGTTATAGCTACGGATGTTATAAGTTTTAGTAAAGAAAGGTTATTAGAAGGCAAGATATTTGCTATTAAAAGCATTGGTGGCTTTCATTTGGCTGCTAATGCTTTAGATGAAAAAATTGTTAAGAAGTTACGTTTACTAAAAAAAAGAGATTCTAAACCTTTTGCAATTATGGTTAATGATACTAAAATGGCAGAAAAATATATGGAAGTATCAGAAGAAGAAAAGAAGTTGCTTAACGGAGTAGAAAGACCAATTGTGTTATTAAAGAAAAAACCTCATATGCTTCCTGACGCTATAGCGCCTAATAATCCAAGCTATGGAGTAATGCTGCCATCTGCGCCACTTCACTATTTATTATTAGAGGATGGGAGATTAGAAGCTTTAATTATGACTAGTGGAAATATATCAGGAGAGCCTATAGTATATGAAAACAATGAAGCAATAAAACAACTAAATAGTATTGCAGATTACTTTATATTAAATAATCGTGATATTTATACTAGAGTTGATGATTCTATAGTTCGTTATTCAAATAGTAATTCACTAAGGAAGCCTATAACATCAATAATTAGAAGAGCTAGAGGTTTTGCTCCATACCCAATCATAATAGATAAAAAAGTAACGTCTATAGTAGCACTTGGTTCTGAGCTAAAAGCAACAGTGGCTACAAGTAAGTGTAATACGGTTTTTATAAGTCAGCATATTGGAGATGTAAAAAATGATAAGATATTTGAATCACTATTCAATGCTGTAGAACATTTAAAGAAGCTCCTTACCATAGAGCCAAAGGTACTGGTTTGTGATTTACATCCTAACTTTAAAAGCTCCCTTAAAGCCATGTCTCAATCAGAATTACCTGTAATAAAAGTACAACATCATCACGCACATATGGCAGCTTGTATGGCTGAGAATAACTTAGAAGAAGATACTATAGGTATTATTTTTGATGGTACAGGCTATGGACATGACGGCACCATATGGGGAGGAGAATTTTTAGTAGGAGACTATAATTCTGTGAAAAGAGTAGGGTCTCTAGATAGCTTTTACCTATTGGGGGGAGACAAAGCAATTAAAGAGCCTTTTAGAGTGGCTTTAGATATTTTATATAGGACCTATGGGGAAGGGATGCTACAGCTAGGCTTGCCATTTTTAAGCAAATATACAGAACAAGAAATGAAAATATATTATAAGATGTCAGAGAAGAAAATAAACGCTTTTGAAACTACCAGTATGGGGCGATTGTTTGATGGAGTGTCCGTTTTAATAAACCTGTGTACTTCTATAGAATATGAAGGACAAGCTGCTATTGAGCTTGAAGGATTATTAAACAGGGATTTTACTTTAGATAAATCTTTTAATTACGAGATTTTACAGCGTGATGATAGATATATTTTTGATTATAGGGCTATGATTCGTGAAATTGTAAATTTAGTATCGGAGAAAGAGTATGATATTAGTAATTTGAGCAGGAGATTTCATTCTACAATTATTAGTGCTTTAGTAAGTATAACAAACCGTATTAGGAAAGATTATAAGATTAATAATGTAGTACTTAGTGGTGGAGTATTTATGAACGAATATCTATTAGTAAATAGTATCATTGCTCTAGAAAATTTAAATTTCAATGTATTTTATCATAGTAAAGTCCCTACTAATGATGGAGGAATTTCTCTTGGTCAGGTTATGGTAGCTGATGCTATATATAATAAAACGAAAAAGGTAAGAAAATAAATTGAGTGATTTAAAAAAGAGAAGGTTTAGAAACTTCAAGTGTTTTACAATGAAGTTTCTAAACTTTTATATACTAAAGAGTTTCTTTATTTCTTCATACTTTTCATGAGTAAGTAGTGCATCCTTTTCTGTATTCTTCAGTTTAACTACGTATGTCCATCTTCCATAAGGATAAATTTTTGTAATCAAGGATAGATTGATAATGTACGATTTGTGACTTCTAAAGAATTGAGGATGCTCTAGCTTTTCTTCTATTTCAGATAAAGAAATAGAGGTAGTGAAGCTATCTGTTTTAGTATATATAACAGTAGAACTGTCTTCTCTTTGTATTAATACTATCTCTGTCGTATCCACAAAGCTTATGCCTTCCTTACTTTTTATCATAAGCTTATCAAGACCCTTTTCATGTTTTATAATTTTGTCTATACCATCATTATTACTTGGTCTATTTAGGCTTTTTATCCTATCTAAAGTTTGAAGTATTCTTTCTATTTTAAATGGTTTAATTAAATAATCAAAAGCATATAACTGAAATGCATCGGACATATATTCTTGATGAGCTGTTGCAAAAATAACTATGGTCTTTGGATCTATATCTGTTAGTATCTTGGCACAATCGATGCCATTAAAGCCGGGCATTTCAATATCAAAGAACACCACCTCTGGGCGATGCTCTTTGAATATGCTTATAGCTTCTTCACCATTATCCGTATCACCGATAACTTCAAAACCACCGGATTTAGTTAATACTTTTTTTATTATGGTTCTCATTCCTTGTTCATCATCGACTATAAGCACTTTTATATTCATTGTAGGATTCTCCTAAACTTTAAAATCTTCTTTTTTTTCTAGTTTTACTTCTTGGTTTTCCAACTATTTCAGAAAGGACAATGGCTTGCTGAAGTTTTGTAGGGGTTAGTTCTTCAGCAATAGAATCTAGCAATCCTTGTGGATTTGAAGAAGTGTATTGTTTTTTACTATTATAATCAATATTTGAGTTATCCTCCTTTGTGACGATATTGTTCATAGAATCACTATTCATAGACTCATCATTAAGAGGTTCGCTATTTACAGTGTCACTATTAAAAGAATCAATAACATCTATAGGAACAGACCTATTATGTTGATTATATTTTTTATATTGTGGATAAACTTTTGTATTAGCAGTAGTATTTAAATAAGCTTCCTTAGCAATGTTGAAAAGATCATTTTTTTCAAACTTTTCTGATACAAAATTAGAATCTTTCAGACCTTTTGAAACATTTTTTAAGATGTCGAAAGCATCGTTATATTTCATAGTTTTCACACTCCTAAAAGATTACTTTCTATCTTTTTTTTCTTTATCATCAGGAGTTACACTTTGAGTCTTACTTCCAGCATTAGAAATTGAACTTCTCATATTTGTGTCTGCAATAACATTTTGCATATCATAATAGTCCATTATTCCAAGCTTTCCTTCTCTAAGGGCATAAGCCATAGCTCTTGGTACTTCAGCTTCAGCTTCTACAACGGCAGCTCTCATTTCTTGTTCCTTAGCTACAGCCATTGCTCTTCTTTCTTCAGCCTTAGCTTGAGCTATGTTCTTATCAGCTTCTGCTTGAAGGGTTTGAAGTTGAGCTCCTATATTTCTGCCTACATCTACGTCAGCTATATCTATGGATAAGATTTCAAAGGCAGTACCAGCATCTAAGCCTTTGTTTAATACAGTTTTTGAAATGGCATCTGGATTTTCTAATACGATTTTATGGCTATTAGAAGAACCAACAGTAGTTACTATACCTTCACCAACTCTGGCTAAAATAGTCGCTTCTCCAGCACCACCGACTAATCTTTCAAGATTTGCTCTAACAGTAACTCTAGCTTTAACTAGAAGTTCTATACCGTCTTTAGCAACGGCTGAAACGTTCGGTGTTTCAATTACTCTTGGATTAACACTCATTTTAACTGCTTCTAAAACGTCTCTACCTGCTAAATCAATAGCAGCTGCTTTTTCAAATTGTAGGTCTATGTCAGCTCTATGGGCTGCAATCAAAGCATTCACCACGTTATCTACATTACCACCGGCTAAATAGTGAGCTTCTAATTGGTTAACAGTAAGTCCCATACCAGCCTTTGTTGATTTTATAAGTGGAATTACTATTTTAGAAGGTACAACTCTTCTCAACCTCATACCGATTAAATTGAATATACTTACTTGAACATTTGCTGCTAAAGAGGATATCCATAATCCAACTGGCACAAGTGTGGCAAATACTGAAAATAAGGATACTACAACAACAATAATTATGACTACTTTAATTATAAGATCAGGACTCATAATAATCTCTCCTTTAATTAACTATCTTATATATGATTTTAGAAATCAATTTATAGTTTAAGCTTTCTTAACTAATAATTTTACTCCGTTGACTTTAAATATTTCAACCTTAGTACCTTTAGAAATATATTCTCCATTAGAGATTACATCAAACTTAACCCCGCCTATATCTACAGAGCCCGCTGGTCTTAGATCTGTAATTGCAATTCCGGTTTTTCCTAGTAAGTAATCTAAATCTGAGGAACTAATATATCCATGCTCTTTCTTTTGTTCATCTGACAGTATCAACGGTTTAAACAGCTTCCCTTTCGTAAAAAATGTTAGAACCACACCGAGCATAGCACCCAGTACAGCTAAAATTGCTAAAGACATAACTAGTGCCTGACCGAAGTTTTGTGCTGTTAATACTACTGCCAGTACCAAACATATAGTTCCTAGAATTCCTGGAACTCCAAAACCTGGAATGTGCATTTCTAAAAATACCAGCCCAAAGCCTACTAATAAAAGAATAATTGTTAGAACTGTGATATCTGGTAAAAATGCGCCCATATTTTTATACCTCCCTCCTCATTAAAGAATTCCATCATCTAACATTGATAGATAAAACATTTTTTAGGAACTCTATATAAGTATAATAAGACTAATTATAAAGAGAAATAATAGAAAAGTTCTAAGTTATACACTTTTGAAGCTGAAATGTCATGTTTGGTTTCTTTAGTTATACAATTAAGGATTTTATATTTAATTATAAATAATTTTATCAGATATACAGTTAATAATTAATTTTTTTTGAAAAGGGTAACACTTAAGATATAAATGATATGATTTTTAACAATTGGTAAATTATTGGGTTTCTTGTAAAGTGAATATCAAATACTTATAATATTTAAGTATTTACAAAGTTTAAAGATAACATTTAATAAAAATGTTATTTTAATTTACTAAGGAGGAAGTATGAACATTTGGAAAAAGAAAACCACTGAACAAATACTTGAGGGAATTGAAAAAACATCCCTAAAGAAAAATCTAACTGCAAAAGATATTGGTGCTTTAGGAATCGGCGCAGTTGTTGGTGTTGGTATATTTGTTGCTACAGGAGAAGGCGCACATGCAGCAGGGCCTGCTGTTATTGTTTCTTTTATTTTAGCAGCAATAGTAGCATGCTTTTGTGGGCTATGTTATTCAGAACTTGCAACAATGTTCCCAGTTGCAGGCAGTACTTATTCTTATGCGTACATAACTTTTGGTGAAATTGTAGCAGTAATTATTGGGTGGTGTTTAACAGCTGAATATTTAGTTGCGTGTAGTGCAGTTGCATCAGGATGGTCTGGGACTTTTTTAGGTGTGATGAAGAGTTTCGGGATAACTATCCCAAAAGCAATAAGTGCATCTCCAAGTAATGGTGGGATTATTGATTTACCTGCTGTACTTATAATTGCACTAATTACAATACTTTTATGTTACGGAATGCGAGAAAGTGCCAAGGTAAACAATATAATTGTTGGAGTTAAAATAGCAATAATTCTTTTATTTATAGTTCTTGGAATGATGCATATTGATGTATCTAACTACAAGCCATTTAACCCATATGGATGGAAGGGTATATTTGCAGGCGCATCAACTATATTTTTCTCGTATATAGGCTTTGATGCTATTTCTACTTCAGCAGAAGAAGCAAAAAATCCTGAAAGAGATATTCCTTTAGGACTAATAATGTGTTTAACAGTTGTAAGTTTATTGTACGTTGCTGTTGCATTTGTGCTTACTGGCATGGTACCTTTTCAAGAAATAATTCCTGAAAACGCAGTGCCAGGCGCTTTAGCAAGGGTAGGTATAAATTGGGGATCAGCTTTAGTCGGAACTGGAGCAATAATTGGAATGATGTCTACACTGTTAGCTGTTTTGTATGGTCAAGTGAGAGTATTTATGGGTATGTCAAGAGATGGTCTATTGCCAAAGTACTTTTCAAAAATTCATTCAACACATAAAACACCATATATTTCTACAATAATAACAGGCACTGTAGCAGCTATAATAGCTGGCTTTTTACCTCTTGATACTATTGTACAATTTTTGAGTATTGGTACTTTATTAGGTTTTATAGTAGTTTCTCTTTCAGTTATTCGTTTGAGAAAAACTATGCCTAACTTTAAAAGAGTTTTTAGATGCCCAGGAGTACCATATATTCCTGTAATAACTATATTATGCTGTCTTGCATTACTATCAAGATTACATTTGAAAACTTGGATTGGTTTTATCATATGGCTTATTATAGGACTGATAGTATACTTTACTTATGGAAGAAAGCATAGCTTACTTCAAAATGAAAATAGCGAAAAGGACAGAGTATAAGAATATGTAATATACCATAATTAATATATAAATTTTAATCAAAATTCTAAGACTATATCGATTTTTCAATATATCCATAGGATTTTCATGAACTTTAAATAATGGAATTTATATGATTGAATTTTAAGGGAAGCTTAAAAGTTGAGTAAACCTCAAAGGTTAGATACACCTAATTATTTATAGGTGATATCAAAATAAGCTTCCCTAATTTATATATGATGTTTAGGAAAAACTATTTCAAAGGAAGTTCGTTGATCGTTTGAGGTAACAGTTATTGTACCATGGAAGGTTTCAATAAGTTCCTTTACTATAGCGAGTCCCATGCCATCACCTTTAGATCCCTTAGTAGTAAAACCTTCTTCGAATATTCTATTTATTATTTCTTTAGGAATAGGATCACCATTATTCGAGATATTGATTATAAGGTTTTGCATAGTTTCTGCAAATTCAACAAACATATATCTATTAGTAGGTTTTTGCTTTAATGCAAATATAGCATTATCGATTATGTTTCCAATAACTCTGCAAAATTCCCAAGGTTCCATATTGAGATTTTCTAAATCACTTTTTATTTCTAATTCCATGTCTATTTCATTTTTTTCTGCCATCTGTAGCTTGGATTGGAGAAGAGCATTTACTGCTGGTTTTGAAGTTTTTAATGCTTTACTAACTCTTATTATATCTTTATAAACAGGTTCTATATAGTTCCTTGCTTCATCATATTCCTCAAGTTCCATCAAAGAATAAATAACCTGAATATGATTTAAATAATCATGTCTTTGAGTTCTTAGGGTTTTATTAAGCGCTTCCAGATGACTTATTGTATCTATTAAATTATTGTTACCTTTCTTAAATAAAAGATTATAAAATATGATTCCAGTAATAATGCTATTAAAACCTATACTTATTGCAATTGAATAAATAATAAAATTTCCTTCAACGATATATGGATTGCTATGTTTATAATATATAAATAATGTTATAAAAATAACTTGTATTAGGTTCAAAAATATAGATACTAATATTATTTTAGACATTTTTGGTGCTTGCCTTTTAAATGACATTTATGTCCCTCCTTAAGGAATACTAGTATATTAGAGTTTTTATTTCAATCTTTGCTTTAGTATAGAGATAAATTTATTTTCTATTGATTGCAACTTTAGCATAAAGCTAAGTTAATCTTGCATTTTTCCTTTAGTAGCTTGTTGAGAATTTCTAATTAAGTTTTTTATTTACATTATATACCATAAAAATACATAAGTTTTATTATAGCAAATTCTATCATAAACAGTAAGGTTTAGTCTAGGATTTATTCAAGTCATATTAAAAAAGTCAAGAGTATGGAAAACTAAAAAACATAACTATATAGTGTGGTCCAATTATAAAAGAGAGGCATAGAACCCTAAGTTTTTTAAGGTTCTATGCCTTTATTGTAGTGCTTAATAATAAATGATTAATCAATTTTATTTTTGTTGACGGTAATAAGAAGTTATTAGGAGTTTAACTGGTATCAGTCTAAATCATAGTATAAATTAATCATTTTTATAGGTAAGTGAAATAAGGTATACCTTTTAATTATTAAGCATTCTCTTTTCTATTTTTTAAAGATATTAAAGTTATAACACCTAAAGCAGATATAATCATACCTAAGCCAATAAGTACATTTGTATCAATGCTAGAGCCTGTTTGAGGAAGAAGTTGAGCAGTATTAGTAGTGCTAGTATTATCGTTATTAGTATTAGTATTAGTATTAGTATTAGTATTAGTATTATCGTTGTTATTACCAGTAGGATCTGTATTTGTAACAACGGTATTTTGTGATACTTTTTCCATTATAGCAAAGGTGCTTAAATGAGGTGTTTTTACTGTGATTTCTGATAATTTGTTATCATATACAGCATCAGATACAAATTCCCATTTGTTTGTGTCTTTATTAAAAGAATAAAGTGCAAGGTTCTTTGTATCAACATTGTTTAAAGCTTTTGCATCTACCTTTATTGTATATGTTATAGGCTCTGCTAAAGCATGAACTTCAGATCCATTGATATATAAGTTTAAATCAAAAATGTCTAATATTAATTTTAATGTATTTGGTATGCTACTCTTTAGTGTAGCTTCTGAAACAGTAGGAGCAGCTTTTTGAAGTTTAACACCAGTTTTTGCATCAGCAAATATAGAATTAATAATAGTAACTATAAAGTTACCATTATTAAATTTAACTATACTTGGAGCTAATTTAGCATTATGGACAGGAATATCGCAGATTCCGTTAGCTTGATTATATACAAATGGCGCTCGTGGAGCAGCACTGTCTGGTATTCCAGGAGTTCCTGGTACTGCCGTTATATTTGAGAAATCTGATAAATCAGCTCCCCCTAGAATACTAGAGTTATCTGCAAGCATCATAAAGTTTCCTTGAATTATGCTTCCATCAGCATTTCTTTCAATTAATTTAGGTGCTTCAAGACTCTTAAAGTCTGATGCTAAAAGTTTTTCGCCACTCTTATTTTGAGAATCTGTACCGTTATAAAAATAATTACTGTCATTTAAATTTGTATCTGGTATGTTATCTGCTAAAGCAGCAGTAGTTTTAAATGAAAGATTATTATTAGCAGTAAACTGAGGAATAGCACTATTGAAGTATTGTAAATTAAAATTAACTTTTCCATTGTTAAAGGATGTACAATTTTCAAAGGTTACAGCAGGGTCAGAGTTACTTGTAATACCATCGCTGAAGTTATTGAAAGCAAGACTGTTTCTTAAAACGTGTTTAACTGGAAGACCTTCACCACCCATTTTGAAGCCATTTCCATCTCCTAAGGTTCTAGTACCATCTGAAAGAACTCCATTTCCATAAGCGATAGAGTTTTCTATGGTTACTGCACCGATTGGACCTGTTTCAAGTTTTGAATATAAATCGTAACCATCGTCGCAATTGCTATAGGCAATACAGCCTCTAAGAACATTACCTACGCCACAAGTAAGTTTTGCTGCAAAGCCGTCAGCATTATTTTGTGATGCGTCTATGTTATCGTGAGATGTACAATCTAACAAAAGATTATAAGAAGGCCATTTATCTATTTTATCATTAGCATTTCCGCTTATTTGAATACCAGTATCACCGTTTTTATATGCATTCAATTTATATATAACATTGTGATTTCCTGAAACCTTAAAGCCTGTTGCCACAGTGTTTGTAACATCGATATTGCTTATATTCCAATAATCACCGCCAGCAACAAAGCCACCAGAACTACTAAAGTTAAGTACAGGTTTTTCTTGATTATAAGCAGTTAAAACTTTTGGAGTATCATAAGTTCCACTGTTACTCTTGCTGATGTTTATAGGAGCTTTTAAATCATAGGTTCCACCAATTAAATATATTTTTTGGCCAGTACCTACATATTGGATTGCTGAATAAATATCTGTAGGAGAATCTAAAGTCCCTTTTCCATCTGCTGTACCTGTTGGTGAAGCATATATAGATTCATTTGATGTCCCGTAAGATTTAAGGGATACAACATACTTAGAGGTTATAGGGTCAGCGCTTGTGATGTTTTGTGTTTTATCAGGAGTAAATACTACATCAAAAGTATTATCGCCTGAAACTAAAGTTGTGTTTTTAGTAATAGCATTATTATCAAGAGCACCTTTATATAATTCAGTGCCATTTTGTTTAATTTTAATGTCGCCATTAACATTTGATAAAAGATTAAAGTTGTAGCTTGAATCGCCTGTAGTAGTAGCTGAAGTCATAATTATTGAAGGTGCTACAGGTTTTGGTGGTTCTGGTTCACCAGGTGGATCAGTTGCTACATCTGATGTGGTGAAGTTTATATCTGAAACTGTTATTGAAGCAACACGAGCAACAAAGAATCCAACATAAACATGATCCTTATCTCGTATTTCAAGCTGTTTTGGTCTATAGTATATTTTTTCTTTGCCATCATCAACGCTTACTTGATAGCCTGTATTTGTCTTTTTCATTGTTAATTTATATGTAGCAGTACCATCATTTACTGGACGATCACCAAATTTAGTTACATCCTCCATAGTAGCGCCAGCGCCAGTAGCATCCACAATGTTGTTTCTAAATACAGATTGAATAAGTCCACTGTATCCGCCAACTAAAACCATGTTTGATGGAAAAGCATCAGCATTTTTATCTGGTCCTATAGCATCTCTTGCCATAATACCAAAGCCTTCTTGCTTATCGAATTTTGGTTTAGCAAAGAAATTAACCTTTACATTAGCTGATAGTACAAAATTCTTTGAAGGATCAACTGTAGTGTAGTAGTAAGAAATTCCATCATGGGAACCAGTTATTTTTCCACCAGTACGTTTACCATCAGCAGTACCAGCAGTAAGAGTAACGGACTTATTAGCATCATCTACTGAGATATTGTTATATCCTGTGTCTGTTGTTTGTCCAAATGTTACTTGGTTCCAATCTGAAGCTACATAATTGGAAATATTCGAAACGTTTCCATTCTCCGCATAAGTTACAGGAGCAAAATTAGGTAAAAATGTCGAAGCTAACGTTAACGTTAACGATAATGATAAGAATTTTTTCTTAAAATTTTTAAATTTCATAGTAATTCCCCCTTATGTGATATATTATACAATGTAATCCTTTTGAAGTTCAATATAAATATTGAAACTTAAATTAAAAATGAAAAAATAGTTAATAAATTTACTTGAATCATATGTAAATAGAGGTCAATATATTGAATTGATGGTTTTGGGGGTAAATCATAGTGGATATTTTTACTTAGATTGAATAATTTTAAAGTGAAATAGCGGTAGGAAATCATTAATTGTAGTTCCTACCGCAATTCCTAAAGGAGAAGAATTTATGATACTATAAGTAGAAGGATTTATGTTACTATTGGCGAATAATCATATTTATTGTTTATTCTATAAGTTTTTTTGCTGATTTAAATTAGCAATGCTGAAATTTAATAACTTTAAGATAACAATAATAATTTTGTTGAATAAATTTTAGTACAGTCGCAGAAAAAATATATACTTTTAAGATATGGACAATATAAAGTTAACCTGTTGTGCTAACAGATAAGTTTTCATTAATAGGATATTTATTCCATATATTTGAGCAGACTTCTCCTAATGAAGATGTCGCCAAATCCTTAGGAATTATTATCCAAATATTAATGTCTTAATCTTTGCTGTATCTATACCTATATTTAAGATTTTATTTATAAAATAACAAAGATTATGAGCTAATATTTTATTTACTATTCTTGTAGCAAAGCCCCAAGTTGACTTTGCAAGAACCCTCTGTATATTCAATTGCTCGGAGAGCTGAGAAAAAGTGGTTTCTATTCTACGACGAGCCTTGAATATGAGTTGCCTAAGTGGTTTTAAAAGTTTAATTTTACTGTTATTACGACTTATGGTTAGAAGATTAATATCCATTATCTCTTTTAATTGCGAAGCAATCTTTTGACCTATATAGCCTTTATCGCCTATTAGTGTATTAACAACTGAATTATCTATAAGTTCCCAGACTGCGTCTCTATCATCAATGTTTGCAGCAGTAATAGAGAAGTCTGTGATATAGCCATCTAAAGCAACTAATGCATGTAATTTGAAGCCGTAATATGTCTCTTTTTTCGAAGCGCATCGCCCGTAGGCAGCCTTCGGCTTAAATGACTTATGAAAGTGAGCTCTACCAAATTTACACACAGGAATAGGCATACTATCTACAATTCTTATTCGATCATATTGATAGTTAAGAAATTTCATAAATTCCTTACGTATTGCATCTGTGACTCGAAATAAGGATTTTCTTACTCTATGAAATCTTGTTCTACTACAAAAATTAGGGAACAGATCTCGTAAGTTTTTAGAACAAAACCCAAACCAAGCTTTTTCAGAGTCAATGGTTAAGAGTTCGCCTACTAAAGATAAAGTAATGATTTCGCTATCAGACATTACTGACTTATCAATATTGCGACGGTTCATAATAAATGCTGGAGTTACCTTTTGGTAAAAATCATCAATTATAACATAAGTGACAACAATAAAATCTTTTAAGTTGTTTATTGTTATGATAAAATCTTTATTAAACTCTGGCATATAAGTTAGCCTCCTATCATTAGATTAGTCGTGTTTTTTAATGATAGGTTAGCAAATATGCTGGAGTTTTTCTATTTGTAAGTATTGCCAACGTATTTAACTAGCACAACGAGTTAAAGTTAATATAAAAACATCAATAGGAATTATGTGGAGAGTATAAATGGATAAGAAAAAAGTGTTTGATACTTTAGGTGTAGATGAGACTAAAGATACTAATATAATTAAAAAAGCTTATCGAGGAAAGTTAGTGAAGGTTAACCCAGAGGATGATCCAGAAGGGTTTAAACTCCTTAGAGAAGCATATGAAGAAGCAATTAGGTTATCAAATATTGTTGAGGAAGAAGAAATTTCAGATACACCCATTTCGAAATGGATACAAAGAGTAGAGGATGTATATAAGAAAAGATCTTCAAGGATTAATCTTGAATGTTGGCGTGAATTATTTGATGACGAGGTTTGCAAAGATTTTGATACATGCAATGAAGTAATGGAAGCTTTACTTGCTTTTTTAATGGATCATTATCGTTTACCAGGAATAGTATGGAGGTTGATTGTAGATACTTTTCAACTTACAGATATTAAGGAAGAGTTATATGAAAAATTCCCAGTGGACTTTATAAACTACATCACGGAAGATTCTGAAACAAAAGATTGGATTAGCTATTCAGAATTTCAGGGTGCTGATGATGGGGATATAGATGAATTTATAAGATTATATTCGGATTTTAAAACACTTAATAGTGAGAACAGATATGATGATTCAGAGGAAGTACTAAAAAAGCTACAGGAAATTGATCTATGGCATCCATACCTTGAGGTAGAGAAACTTCGATATTTTTCAATACATAAAAGGTTTGAGGAAGCTAAAGAAATTGCAAAGAAGCTTCAAGGTACAGAATATGAGGCACTTTACATAAGATATTACATTGCTGAAATGTATTTAGAGTGCGGCGAACTTGAAAATGTATATGAAGAGTGTACAGCTATTCTTGAAGCTGACCCAGAATATTTTGGAGCAAAGGTTCTTCTTGCGGATTATTATTTGGAAAAGGGAGAATATAAGGAAGCAAAAGAAAGGTATATAGATTTACTTGAAATAGATAGTTATAGCCAGCATCTTCGTGAAGGAATGCAAAAAGCTAATGTAGCCTTGATTGAAGAAATGAAACAACAGCTAGAAAGAGAACCTAAGAACAACGAACTTAGGGTAGAGTTAGGCTGGTGCTTTTACCAAAATAAGCTTTTTAATCAGTGCGTTGAGTTAATAAGCACTATGGAAGTTGATGATGAAGTTTATTACGATTATAACAACTTGATGAGCCGTGTATATTTAGAACAAGGTGATTATGACAAAGGCTTTCCATGTGTTGAAAAATGGTTAGAGGCTATATTAAATACTGAAGATGATGGTACAGAAAAGATAGCACGTAGGTTAAAAAGGACAGGTTTAGCTTATTATTTTATGGCAAAATGTCATTATCATTTTGCCGTGAAAAAAGAGGAAAAAATAGAAGATTTAAACAAGTCCATTGAATATATTGATTTAGCAGTTAAGGAAGAGCAGAATATTTCTAATGTTCTTTTATATCTATCAGCAAAAGCTCAAGCATTACTAAAAATGGGTGATGATAAGCGTTGTGTTGATGTTTGTGATGAAATTCTAAGAACAGATAAGGGGTATTTTCCAGCATATCTTTATAGACAAGAAGCTTATTATAATTTGAATATGTATAGAGAAGTTATTGATGATTACCATAATGCTATAGAAATCTATCCTGGAGATGCAAGTCCATATATATTTGCAGTAAAGGTTTATCAATATTATGATAGATGGGAAGATGTTTTAGTAGTAATTAATCGAGCAAAAGAAGAAGAGGTTCAAAGTAATAAACTTTTACTTTTAGAACTAGAAAATAGAAGAATTACAGCTGATAGCAATCAAGAAAGAAAAGAAGTTGTAGAAGAATTAGAAAAACTTTATATAGAGGCTCAAAAAGAATTAGGAGATTTAGAGGAAATAGAGAGCATTCTTCATGAACAGGCAAAGTGCTATTATGATATGAATGAAAATGAAAGTGCATTGGAAATTATAGAGAAGAAATTAGAACTTAAACCTAGTTATAATAGCTTGATGCTGAAAGGTGATATTCTTTATGCTTTAAAAAGGTACCAGACTTGCATTCTTATGTATAAAGAAATGCTTAGCAAAGAACCAGAGAGAACTAATCTCTATTATAGTATGGGAATTTGCTATACTGCAATAGGTCAGGAAAAAGAAAATGAAGCTATTGAGTGCTACCTAAAAGTAGTTGAAGATTATCCAAACCATCTATATGTCCATGGTGAATTAGCAGAGATTTATAAAAGAAGACATGAGCAAAGTTATGATCAAGAAAATTATAAATTAGCAGTAGAGTATGAAAAACGACAGGTTGAAATAAACCCGAATTGTTATTATTATACTGAATTAGGCCTTATATATTTAGATGCATATAATATGGAAGACGCGGTTAAAGCTTTTGAAAAAGCAAGTGAATATAATGAGGATGATGCATATCCATATAACAACGCAGGATATGCATGTAAGGTTTTAGGTGACCTTGATAGAGCGTATGAATTTTATAAGCTGTCCATTGAACGTGTAAAAGATGGTGAGTTTCTTCCACATAGAAATATGGCAGTTTATTATAGGATAATAGGTCAATATGAAAAAGCTATTGAAATTTATGAAATGATAGCTGAAAAAGGTGATAATCCTATATGGGCAAATAAAAGAATTCTTGATGTATATAAACAGATAGGTGATTGGACTAAGGCTCTAGATCAAGTTGAAAAGATTTTTGAACTTGAGGAAGACTGGGTAATGGATTTTCTTTTAGAGGGTGGAGATATATTTGCCTACGAAGGAAATGCAAGAGAGTCTTATAAACTTTATAAGCAAGCAATAAAGAGTTTTTCTAAAAACGCTATGCCATATATAAAGATGGGAGACTATATGCTTTGGCTTGAAAGAAACAAGAAAAAGGCTTTAAAGTACTATAAAAAGGCATACAAGATTGCTACAAAATATGATTCAGAAAAACAAGAAGATGCATTAAGTAATATCTTAACTTGCCTAAAAGAGTTAGGAAAAGAGAAAAAAGGTGTAGCCTATGTAGATAAAATTAATAGTCTTTATTATAGCAAGTATGGAAGTATTGAAGGTGCATTAAGCAATCCAGAATATCGTAAATTAAGGCTTTATAGCATCGCTCTTATGAATTATAATATCGGGGAATATGGTAGAACTCAGCATTATATTAATACTATGAAAAATACTTTAAATTGTACTCATTGTACCTACTGTACTTGTTATGAACTATTGGAATTGGAAGCACTTATGCTTGAGTTAGAAAATGATTATGCAGGAGCTTTGGAAAAATATAAAAAGGCTTTGAGTATTTCACCAGATAATTTGCATTATTATACTAAAATAAAAGAATTAAGTATAAAGAAGTAATAGAGGTAGCATATGATTATAGGTATTGATTTAGGAACAACAAACAGTTTAGCGGCTTATTTTACAGAAGATGGACCCAAAATAATTCCTAATCGTTTAGGAAAACATTTGACTCCATCAGTAGTCAGTATAGATGAAAATGAACAAATCTATGTAGGGGAAACTGCCAAAGAGCGAATGCTCATGTATCCCAATGCTAGTGCTAGTGTTTTTAAAAGAGATATGGGTACAGAAAAAAAGTATACCTTAAGAAATAAGGAGTTTAAAGCGGAGGAATTATCCTCTTTTATACTTCGTTCTTTAAAGGAAGATGCTGAAGCTTATTTAGGTGAAGAAGTAACAGAAGCGGTAATCAGCGTTCCTGCTTATTTTAATGATGCTAGAAGAAAAGCTACTAAAAGGGCAGGAGAACTGGCAGGATTAAAGGTGGAACGTATCATAAGTGAGCCAACTGCTGCAGCTATAGCTTATGGTTTATATCAGAAAAATAAGGATACTCGTTTCTTAGTATTTGATTTAGGCGGAGGTACCTTCGATGTATCTATTCTAGAACTTTTCCAAAATATTTTAGAGGTACATGCGGTAGCTGGAGATAATTTTCTTGGAGGAGAGGACTTTACAGAAGTACTTGTGGATATGTTTTTAAGTGAGAAAGGTATTAAATTGGAGGAATTAGAGCATAAGACTGTGGTTCACATAAAGAAACAGGCAGAGTTATGCAAGAGAAGTTTTATATCAGAAAAATCTCCTGTTATGTCTTGTAAGATCAATGACGAGATTTTAGAAATGACTATAGACATGGATAAGTACGAAAAGCAATGTGAAAAACTGCTAGAACGTATAAGAATGCCAATTAAAAGAAGTTTAACCGATGCTAATGTAAAGCTATCTGATATTGATCAAGTAGTAATGGTTGGAGGTGCTACAAGGCTTCCAATAGTTCATAGATTTGTTAGCAGGTTATTCAAAATATTGCCAAATACTTCGGTAAATCCAGATGAAGTTGTTGCTTTAGGTGCCGCTATCCAAGCGGCTATGAAAGAAAGAAATGAAGCTATTAAAGAAGTTATCTTGACGGATGTATGTCCTTTTACCCTTGGAACAGAAGTATCAAAGGAGATAGAAGAAAACCAGTATGAGTCTGGATATTTTTATCCTATTATTGAAAGAAATACGGTTATTCCAGCTAGCAGAACAGAAAGGCTTTATACAGTCAGAGATAATCAGAGCAAACTTAGAATAAATGTGCTTCAGGGTGAAAGTCGTTTTGCTTCTAACAATCTATCTATTGGAGAACTCTTAATAGATATCCCAAAAGCGAAAGCAGGAGAAGAAGCGATAGATATAACTTACACCTATGATATAAATTCTATCCTAGAGGTTCAAGTAAAGGTTGTTTCTACAGGAGAGATAAAAAAGACCATAATAAAAGGTCAAAATGTTGAAATGACAGATGAGGAAATAGAACAAAGAATGGCAGAACTTTCTTATCTAAAAATTCATCCAAGAGAACAGGAAGCTAATAAGTTATTGTTATTGAAGGCAGAAAGATTATACGAAGAAAGTATAGGTGACACTAGAAAAAGACTTGAGTTAGAGTTGATGAAGTTTGATGCTGCTTTAAATACTAGAAATAAAGGTAAGATTGAAGATGGTTATAAAAGACTTCAGTTGGTATTGGAGAGATTAACCGAAGATAGAGACTTTTAATAAGCTGCTGTGAGAAGTTTCAAAGTCACAGAGCCTATATATAAGTTTCAAGAACGTTTCTACAGTAAACATATATACTGTTGGTAAAGTCAATGTAGATTTTTAAGAGAAGTATTTATGGATATAAAATTATAGGAGTATCAAAGTGATGTTCCTATAATTTTTTTTGTAATAAAAAAACATATGCGTCAATAAAGATTTTACATAGAAGTTATTGAAATTTGAATAGTTCTACAGGTTTTTGATGTGCTTTCAATAATGGAAATTTATAGTTTCAAGTATCTTAGGTATGATATAATTGTTAATATTACAACCTAGAAAACATTTACAGAGTAAATTGAGCAGGAGTAATTAAAAATTATGAATAATGAATTAGTTAAGAAGGCAGATGAATTTTATCAGATAGCAGAACAGAAGGCCGCTTATTACTTTAAGTCATTACATCAACAGGTAGTGAAAAAGAGCTATATTTCTACTTTAACAAGGGATATACAAATGTGGAAGAGTAATCATGTACAGCGATGGTCATTATTATCAATATTCTCTAGAAGAAAGAAAAACTCTGTTTCAAAAGACTATCATAATTATATTAAATGGTTAGATTATACAGGGGAATTAGACAGTTATTTGGAACGAAGTATCGCCTATATTTTTATGCGTGATCTAGGAAAGACTTTGGATGATTCAGACACAGAAGCGAGAATTCAGCGTACAGTTAATAAGCTAAGAGATCATCTAACGAAGGAGAGTAAAAAAGAAAAGTCAGGAGATAAAACTGATAGCATCAGCACAGCTAACTTATATCGAAAAGCCCAAGAGGAAGGCATCGAAGCAACTATGATTTGGCTAGTAGAGAAGTTAAAGACTGTAGCTTCTAATATTCCAGCGGAGATGAATGCTGAGGAAGCTCAAAGAAAACTTATTAAAATCATTGCAGGGGTAACTATGCACCAAGTTGAAGAAATGGGTGAGGAATTATCAAAGGAAGCGCGTAAAAGAAAAATTGAGGAGGCTATTAGGTTAGGGTATTCTTATGGGCTTACATATCCATTCATTGATGATCTTTTAGATGCAAAGATTTTATCTATTGATGAGGAAGAAAAGTATTCTGATTTAATACGTACCACTCTTGTTACAGGAACAGTGCCAGAATTAGGTGCGTGGCATGGAAATAATCAGAAGTTAATAGGATATGTCCATAGTGAACTTAAGGAAGCTTTTGAGTATATTAAAAATCATCAGAAGCCAGAGAAGTTGAAAGCATTTTTAGATCAAGCATATGTATTTTTTAATTCTCAAGAGGTAGATCGTATTAAGGATATAAATAATGAAGATTATAGTAATGAGGAGATTTTTATTCCTATTATTTTAAAGTCAGCTTCTTCTAGATTAATTACTCGCTCAGTAATCGGTGCCCCTGAAGATATAGGCTTTGATAACCGAACATTTTTTTATGGCATTTATAATCAATTAGCAGATGATTTTGCAGATATGTTTGATGATATGAAAGAGGGAGCTGTAACACCGTATACTTATTATATGAAATATTATGATAAGCGATCAGATCTTATAAATCCATTTGAACTTTACTGGACAGTCATTTCAAATTTAATACATAACGTATATAATTCAGACACTAAGACTTGTGAAGTTATTTTGGATCGTGCAGTAAACGGACTCAAACGCTTTAAAGAACGAATGGGGAACGACATCTATAATGAAGTTATGGAAATTTTTTCTCCTAAAAGTCCAGAGTTTAATAAGTTAATTCAAGATATGGTTGAAAAAGCAGAGAATGTGGACTTTTTTGATAAATTGCTTCGAGACCATATGGTTACGAATATAAAAAATGAGCAAAAAGAGAAGGAGGAATTTTCAGATATCATTGAAACCGTGCGTAAGCAAGTAAATGAGTCTTTAGATATTCCAAAAGATGAGAAGGTTTCTTTGATGGAAGACTTTATAAGTAATGCTGCTAATTATAGCTTGCGAGGTGATGGAAAGAGATTAAGACCTATAATGGCTTGGGTTATGGGTGTTAAGGAATATGGATTAAAGGAATCAGAAATGTTGCCGCTTCTTAGGTCACTAGAATACATGCATACTGCTTCACTTATATTTGACGATTTACCAGCACAGGATAATGCAGATATTCGTAGAGGACGTCCGACAGTGCATAAGGTATATAATGTTGCTATAGCAGAATTAACTGGACTTTTTTTAACACAAAAGGCTATTGAGGAACAAACATTTCTCCAACAGTTTGATTTAAGAAATGTTTTAAAGCTGATTCGATATTCTACAGAAACCACTGCAGATTTATGTAAAGGTCAAACGATGGATTTAGAAGCTAAGGGAAAGCAATTGACCTTAGAGCAGTTGAATATGATGTGCTTTTATAAGACTGGTAAGGGCTTTGAAGCAGCACTTATGATGCCTGCAATTTTAGCAGCAAGAGATCAAGTAGAGATGGAAGCTCTCAAAAAGTTCTCTTATCATGCTGGCATAGCTTTTCAGATAAAGGATGACTTGTTAGATGTAGAAGGTGAAGTAAGATTAACAGGAAAAAACATCGGTAAGGATGCCGAAAATAATAGTTCAACTTTTGTATCAATATTAGGATTAGAAGAGGCTAAAAAAGAAATGTGGCAGCATTATTGTTTTGCAATGGAAATATTACAAGAGATGAAACTTAGCACAACCTTTCTTAAGCATTTATTAAACTATATCATACATCGTGATCATTAAGAAATAAAAGGTGTATATACTAATTCAGGATAAACGGTTTAATTTTATATGGTTAAAAAGATCTGTATTTAGAGTTAGAAAATTTTCGTGCTGTAAAGGTGTGTTTTTAGTACTATAGATTCATTAAAACGAGTTCTTATTTATATTGTAAAAGTAGTTAGGGGGATCTAATTTTGGATAGTAGTTCTTCGTTACCAAAAGATAGAAAGCTGGGTATTGATTTATTAAGAATGATATCGATGTTTATGGTGGTGATTTTGCATATATTGGGCCAAGGTGGCATTTTAGAAAATACAGACATGTTATCGACCAATTATGAAATCGTATGGTTCTTGGAAATAGCATCATTATGTGCCGTTAATTGTTATGCATTAATAAGTGGATATGTTTCCGTTGATATAGAGTTTAAATACTATAGAATAATTTCCTTATGGTTGCAGGTTGTTTTTTATACAGTGATTATAACTATGATCTTTGCTATATTCGTGCCAAACTCAGTTAGTATAAAAGCAGCAATAAATACCGTTTTGCCGGTTGTTGGAAAACAATATTGGTATTTCACTGCATATTTTGCGATGTTCTTTTTTATACCATTCTTAAATCATTTGATTAATACATTAAGTCAGCGTAATTCATTAAAATTAATAATTACTATAGTTATAATTTTCTCTGTGATTACAGCTATTTCTCGAACAGATATTTTTAATACCATGTATGGCTATAGTCCATTATGGTTAATGATTTTATATTTGGTAGGTGGATACATTAAAAAATATTCTTTTGGCGATAAGATTAAAAAGAAATGGTACTTGGTTATATACTTTTGTGCTATTTTTGTTACTTGGATAGGGAAGTTTATATTGGAATATGTAACAACAAAGTTGGTAGGGGAAGCTAAAGGCTCTGAATTTTTAGTTAAGTATACGGCACCACTGATTTTCGTGGCTGGAGTAAGCTTATTATTATATTTTTCTAAATGTGATTTTAAGAAGAATATTATGAAAAAAATAATAAAAGTATTTGCACCAGTATCTTTTAGTGTTTATTTAATACATTTACATCCACTAGTTAAGGTACATATTATTGGGAAGAGTTTTCAGACATTTTATAAATTTAATTCTATAAAGTTATTCTTTGCAGTAGTAACCACTGCTGTTATAATTTATGTATTTTGTTCATTAATAGATTTAATTAGGTATAATATTTTTAAAAGAATTAATATTGGGAAATTTAGTCAATCTATAGAGAAGAAGATAGGGAAAATTTTAGAGAGGCTTACAAAAAGAATTGCTTAATATAATATCACTAGACATTTAAGGGAGGTTATTTTATGTTTGTATACATTTATGAAGACAGTTATCAATATAACTCAGAAAGACCAGCAATAGAAAAGGAAGTATCAAGAGTTGAGGTCTTTGATGACAGAATAGAAGGCTACGATTATGAAGGCTATAAGCATGTTTGGAATAATTTTTTTGCACTAACTTATCAAAATGAATATCTGTATGATCTGAGAAAGACAGAAGTTTATTTATACGAAACAGCAAAAGCATATAACAAAGGAAGACCAGAAGTTGTTGTTGAAGTGGTAGATATACAGATTAATAATAAGTTTATTACATTAAGAAATGATTATACTCATATTATAAATGCAAACAGAATACTGGCAGCTGTTTATAATGAACAGCAGCATTTGAGAAAAGGTAACATATAAGAAAGGGTAACATATGAATTTATATGATAAATTTATTAAATGGTACGATAACAGTGGTGTATTTGAGTGCTACTTTAAAAGTACACCTTTTACAACTTTAAAAGATTATCTATTGGATATTACATTAATAGAGAATGTAGGTTTGGATGATAATAATATTCAAACCCTTGAGAAATTAAATAAACTGAAGGTTTTTAATAAAGAAAATTCTATATATATGATAGATTTGCCTGGTGAAGATAGTGTAGATTATGCTTATTTATTAAATAATAATTATTATATAAAGCCTATACTATCTTATAATAATATTTTTAATAAATATGGGATAGTTGGAAGCAGAGAATTAGCAAGCAAATTGCTGCATTATGCTGATACTCTTATTCAACATGGGAAATATAAAAGTTATTCCTTTATTATGGATTTTAACAGGTATATTGATGACATTGATTTAGATAATCCCACATTATATAATAATCAATATGAGGTAACTGAAGAAGAATTTCCATATGCAGAAATTCTACAGGATCTGAATATTAAAAAAGTTATCTTTATAACAAAAGAGATAATTAAGCAAGATGTAAATAATTATCTTAATTATCTTCAAGAAAATAATGTTGAAATAGAAGTAATAAAATTGAGTAAAATATAAAAAAAACTTTAGTTTATTAAGGGGTAAGGGTTATGGAACAGAAGAAATCTGATGAAAATTTAACCACGGAGGAAACTCCAAATAAGGAAAAAAGTAATTGGAGAAAAAAAGCAATTTCTTTAAATACAGCTATAATCATGACTATATCAGGTGGGTCAGTTTTAACAGGATGCTCTTTTAAATCCTATGAAGAAAAAGTAGAAGAGCAAGAAGAGGAAGATCAAGCTACTTATCACGGAAATGGATCATCAGCTTTTATATTCTATAGTGGTATTGGACGAAGTTCAAGCAGTAGTTATTCAAAATTTTCTTCTAGCGGTTGGAAGTCTTGGACATCATCATCATCATCTTCAAAGGGTGCAATTGTTAAATCTGGCTCATCGTATAGCGGTTCCCATGCTACAAGTTCATCTTCGTAATCAAATAAAATTTTGTAAACAATAAAGGAGTTCTTCGGAATGTGTAAACAACATATATACCATAAGTTTTTATTTGATTACAACATGGTCAATTCAACAAGAGGTAAGGAAGTATTCACACCAACTCCATTTTTCATCGGTGAAAATTATATTGATAAAATAAAATTTTATTCTGAAGAGATAAATAAAATTGTAGTAAAGGTAATCGAAAATATTGATACAACCTTTGAAGATTACAAGGAATATATACCAAACTTCCCATTGAAAGACAGAATTCTTACATTAAGAAATCCTTTAGCACCTCTATTGTGGGCAAGGTTCGATACATTTATAAGAGAAGATGAAGATGATATTTTCTTTGCGGAATTAAATTATGATAAGCCATGTGCTCAAAGAGAAATTCTCATCATGGAAGACCTTTATGAGGATCATAACAATATAAATAACGAATTTAGAAGCAATTTAACTTCATACATTTATAAAATATGTGAAGCTCATTTTCCTAATAATACTCATATAAACATTGGCTTCTTAACGGATGCCACTAAATACGAAGAAACTCATTTGGCTATGGTTATCAAACACCTAGTAGATAATGAAAAGTTTAATTTAATGAGTGTTGGCGTAAATAATTTATTTGTAGAAGATGAAAAGCTATATGCATTTGATAAAAGTAATGAAATTAATGTTCTAATGAGATTATTTCCAACAGAGTTCTTACATGAAATAAAAAATATAGAGAGCATACTGGATTTATTTGAACAAGAAAAAATTCTTTTATTGAACGATCCAAGAGCAATTATAGGACAATGCAAAAATCTGTATACTTACTTATGGAAGCTAATAGAACAGAGGGATAATAGACTTTCTGGCTTTGAAAAAAATTTAATAGCAAAAGTATTTCCTAAGACAGTAGAATTTAATGAAAACAATATAAGCTTAGCCAGAGATAACAAAAATAATTATGTTATTAAACCTGTATATGGTAGATATAGTAATGATGTTTTTATTGGAAAACTTCACTCTCAGGAACAATGGGAAGATAGCATAAAATATGTTAAGGAAGCTATAAAGAATAGCTCATACATATTGCAGGAGTTTTATCCTATTAAATTACACAAAGCACCTTACTATAATGGAAACTTTACTAAGCAATGTGATGCCTTTGCTAATCTAGGACCCTTTATAATTGGAGATAAGCTTATAGGAACTTGTGTTAGGTGGAACGAATCCTATTTAACTAGTGAAGAAACAACTTGGATAAGTCCTATTGTAGCTCAAGAGAAAATGCTTTCGGTGAAAAATAGTGCAAATATTGATTATAAGGAACTATATGCAAAAGCAGTTATTGACTATGGATTTTCTGGAGCATATGTTCAAAAGTTTAGATATTTGAATACAGCTTATGTGGTTATGGATAATAGTAAATTTCATGAGCTAAAGGATATTACGAATAAGATGTCTAAACTTTTTTCAAAGACCCAAAGGCTATTGGTAGATAACATAAATATTTATAGTGATATACTAGCGATTACTAATCAAGTTTCATTGTTAAATGATTTAACAGATTCTTTTACTTTATTAGGAAGGTTGGATTTTATTTTAGATATTAATAATCAGTGGAAGGTATTAGAAATAAATTCAGAGACACCAGCAGGTATATGCGAAAGTATTAATATAGACAAGTTAATATATGATTATATTAATGACAAATCATTATTGAGAGCCAATGACTATTTAGAAGATAAAATAATAGAGTCAGCAGAAAAAATTCTTAAGGATTATAAAAAAGATGGTAGTGAAATAAATACAATTGCTTGTGTTGGGACAAATTATTATGAAGATATATATACATTCAATACTATGAAAAAAATTTTATCAAAGGCTTTTAAGGTAAAAGTAATAAGTGGCTCTATATATGATATTAAGGTAGTAGATGAAACTGCGTATTTGTATGGTGAAAAAGTTGATTGTATTTTTAGATATTATCCTTTGGATTGGTTGGGTATTGAAAAAGAAGGGTTAAAGTGTATAGAAAAACTTATAATTGAGAAAAAGTTATTTTCGCTTAATCCCACTAATACTATAATATCTCAATCAAAAGCTTTCTTTGCAATCATATGGAAGCTTATGGAGTATAAATATTATAGTATTGAGGAAGAGGAATTAATTAAGAAACATATACCTTATACTACTTTTGATTTTGAAGAAATGATAAAATACACTAATGATTTTGTTGTAAAGCCTTTGCTAAATAGAGAAGGGGAAGGGGTTGTCATTTCATCTCAATTGAAAAATGTTCCAGAGGAAGATTGTATTTTTCAAGAATTATGCCATATACAAACTCTTTCAGTGAATGTATATGATTATAAATATGAATATTGGAAAGAAAATTTATATCCAGTGTTTGGGGTATATATAACAGATTGTGAATACGCAGGAATTTTTACTAGAATAGGCTCCTTAATTACTAATAATATTTGCATGTACTATCCTGTGTATGTAAAGTAATGAAATAGAAGGAGAAGAAAATGGGAAGAAGAAAACAAGGGCTACAGTTAAGTAGAAAAAAAAGAAATACACCATTAATTTTAGGAATAGTAGTAATAGTATTATTGATAATCACTGCAAGTATAATATTTTTAATAAGGAGTAGTAATCAGAAAAAAGAAAGAACTGCAACCTATACTCAGACTTTAAGTATGGAAGCAAATCTAGTAGAGGTTGAAGGGTATTATGTAGGAGAAGGGAAACTTGACGGTGTTAAGCATTATATATTCCAAGTAGAAAAAGATGGGGAAAAATCATCTGATATAGATGTTTCAGATATGTATGCAGAACTTATATATGTAGAAGAAAATTCGGATAATAAAGATAAGCTAGGAAAGGTTATTGCTTATGAAAGAACTTATAGTGATAATAAAAAACATTTTTACTATGAAATATATGTTACTAAAGATAAGGTAACGGATATAGGAGAGTTATCTCTAGAGGGTGGAGAAGATACTGAAGAATAAACAAAAGAAAAAGCTTTATCACATACAATTACGTAAAAGTAATTATAGAAAACCGAGTGAAGAGAAAGAAAACTCTTTTTTATGATTAAGGGAGTTTATGCAGTAGTACTTAAAAGTGATTATTTAAGATTAAGTTTAAAATATGAATATAAATGAGATTAGGAATATGGTAACCATAACCTCCAAGAGGAATAATATAAAAATAGAGCAATAATAAGTTTGGAGACTGGTGCCATGAGGAAAATAAATCATAAAATTCTTCCAAGTTTTTTATTTCGTAGTGAAGAGGGAGTTGCTATAAAAGAAAGATCTATAGAATCAAGGCAATTTCCCTATGAAGTTAAAGTTATTGCAGAAAATTTATATGTACCTTGGGCTATAGCTATAAGTGATGAAGGAAATATATATTTTACAGAGCGATCAGGGGCAGTTAGACTTATTAAGGATGGCGTACTTCAGTCGCAACCCATGTTGACCCTTTCTGCACCTTTTATAGGTTTAGGAGAGGGCGGACTATTAGGAATAGCGCTAGATCCGAATTTTTCCAGGAATCATTATATGTACATTATGCATTCCTATGCAGAAGCTAATCATATTTACAATCGAATTGTTAGATTAGTAGAGAAAAATGATAAAGCATATGTTGATCATATTATCATAGATAAAATTCCCGGTGGGCGAATACACAATGGAGGACGTATAAAGGTTGGTCCTGATAATAAATTATATATAACAACTGGTGATGCTGGTAATCCTGCACTGGCCCAGGAACTTGCAAGTTTAGGCGGGAAAATACTCAGAATAGAGTTAGATGGAAGAATTCCCAGAGATAATCCAGTTCCTAATTCGCCAGTATATAGTCTTGGAAATCGAAATCCTCAAGGTTTAGCGTGGAATTCAAAAGAAGTATTGTATGAATCAGAACATGGGCAAACAGCTCATGATGAAATAAACATAATTAAGCCAGGAGCCAATTATGGTTGGCCATTGGTTCAAGGTAATGAAGAGGCTACTAAAGTTGACACTGAAAAACCATTAATACAAAGTGGCGATGAGACTTGGGCACCTTCAGGTATTACCTTTGTAGAGCAAGGACCATGGAAAGGTAAATTATTGGTTGCTAATTTAAAAGGTCAACAATTACTTTCGGTGTCCCTTAATAAAAATGGAACAGTGGTAAAAAGTGTAGAAGCTTGGTTGAAGGATGAATATGGACGATTACGTGAAGTTATCGAAGATAAGGACGGAGCAATATATATAACTACAAGTAATATGGATGGAAGAGGAAACCCTGATAAAACTGATGATAGAATTATTAAACTTGTACCAAAATAGAAGAACAGATTTCTCAGTAAATTGTACCTTAGATAAAGACGTCCTTATATTTTATGCTTCATTTTTTAGCATAAAATATAAGGACGTCTTTTGAAATTATTCTATATGATTAGCTTAATTTACTAGCTCCAATCTTCATTTTATAGAAGCTTCTCCAAATGAAAATTAGGGCTATTATAAGAAATATTACTCCCACATAAACAGCGATGTCTCTAAAGGCTTCAGTAATTGCAATCTCCATAGCAAGCATTCCAAAGAGGGTAGTAAATTTAATTATTGGATTAAGAGCAACGGATGCAGTATCTTTAAAAGGATCACCTACTGTGTCTCCAACGATAGTTGCATCGTGAAGTGGGGAACCTTTTTCCTTAAGTTCAACCTCAACTACCTTTTTTGCATTATCCCAACAACCACCTGCATTAGCCATAAACACTGCTTGAAATAAACCAATTACTGAAATGGCAATTAAGTAAGAGATAAAGAAAGAAACTGCATGGGTATTTCCATTTGCCGGCGCTGATAAAAATGCTATTGCTAATGCAAAGGAAAATAAAGCAATGAATATATTAAACATACCGTTTTGAGCATATTGGGTACATATTTTTACAACTGCTTTAGATTTTTCAGTGGAAGCCTTTGTATCTGCATTTTCATCTAATTGAATATTTTCTTTGATGTACTCTACGGCTCTATAAGCTCCAGTTGCAACTGCCTGGGTGGATGCTCCAGAAAACCAAAAGATAATGGCACCACCGCAAAGGAAACCTAAGAGAGTGTATGGATTTAGAAGGTTTAAAGTATCTTCTGGCTTTATGCCGAGTACTTCCTGAATAACTAGTATAAGAGAAAAAATCATTGTCGTTGCACCAACTACAGCAGTACCAATGAGCACTGGTTTAGCTGTAGCTTTAAAGGTATTTCCTGCACTATCATTTTCCTCTAAGTAATATTTTGCTTTTTCAAAATCAGGTTCAAATCCGAAATCACGTTTAATTACTTTAGTTATATTTGGAATAGTCTCTATTAAGGACAATTCATAAATTGATTGAGCATTATCTGTAACTGGACCATAGCTGTCAACAGCTATAGTAATAGGTCCCATGCCTAGAAGACCAAAGGCCACTAAGCCAAAAGCAAAAACTGATGGATAAATCATTATATCGTCTAAACCAAATGTACTAGCTATGTAAGCGATGAACATTAGTAGTACAAAAACCATCCCTTCCCAAAAAGCACTGAAGTTACCTGTGATTAATCCTGATAAAATATTTAGTGAAGCGCCTCCTTCTTTAGAAGCAGATACACATTCCTGTACATATGTGGAATGGTTGCTGGTAAAGACTTTAGTGAATTCAGGAATTAATGCACCACCTAGTGTTCCACAGCTGATAATTATGGAAAGCACAAGCCATATGTTGCTAGAGTATGTTCCAACTGTAGAGTTAGGACCAATCATCCAGTAGCTAGCAAAGAAGGTTACAAAAATTGATAGGATAGAAGTAATCCACACCAAATTAGTAAGTGGCTTTTCAAAGTCAAGATTTTCAGCTTTTCCATAGTATATGTTACTTACCGCTTTGTTCAAGAAGAAAGAAAATATAGAAGTAAGCACCATTAAGATACGCATTACAAAAATCCAGGTTAAGAAGTTACTTTGTAAAAGCAATTTATCAGATTCATTAAAGTTTAATCCTACTGCTAAAACTATGAAGGAAACAATTGCAACTCCTGTAACTCCATAGGTCTCGAAGCCGTCTGCTGTAGGTCCTACACTGTCACCAGCATTATCGCCAGTACAATCTGCGATAACTCCAGGATTTCTTGGATCATCTTCTTTTATCTTAAAAATAATTTTCATAAGGTCAGAACCGATATCAGCAATTTTCGTGAAGATTCCGCCAGCAATACGTAGTGCACTAGCACCTAAGGATTCACCAATGGCAAAACCTATGAAACTAGAACCAGCTAATTCTCTTGGTACAAACAATAGGATGATAAGCATCATAAATAACTCTACGCATATTAAAAGTACACCTATACTCATACCTGTATTAAGTGGAATATCTAAAAGTTTTAGAGGTTTATGTTCCAAAGAAGTAAAAGCCATTCTGCTGTTTGCTAAAGTATTCATTCGAATACCATACCAAGCAACACAATAAGACCCAAGAATTCCTAAGATTGTCCAACCTAAAATAATTAAAATCCCAGTGAAAGGAGTTTTCTCAAGGTATCCAAAATAAAATATCATGATGCTACCAATGAAAATAAAAAGTAACACAATAAATTTTCCTTGTTGCACTAGGTATGTCTTGCAAGTTTCAAAAATTATCTTTGATACATCCAACATAGAACTATGAGCTCTAATATTCTTAACTTTTATATACTGGTAATAGCTAAAAATCATCCCTAAGACACAGACTACAAGCCCTATAACAAGAAGAGTATTTTGATGCGAAGTTAGGTTTGGAATTTTTAAATCTGCTTCACCTGCGTAAACTGTGGAAGGCAATAGTAGAATCAATGCCATAAATATTATCAATGTGGAAAGGCAAATAAAACCTGTTCTTTTGATAGTAATAAGTTTTTTAATCATTTATATCCCTTCTTTTTTATAAATTATAGTTGTTTTTAGAAGTTAAAGTTGCTTTTATATTTATTAGTATATGTTTTTATTGAAAATTATATGTTGTTATTAAAAAGACAAGAGAGATCTAAAATTCTAACTACAAACTAATTATAAAATTACATATGGGATAACAGCAGATGATAAAAATAATGATGTTTTTTTTATATAAAATTTGTGTTGAGGTTTAGTCACTTACATAGTATGTCTAAGTGACTTCTTGAATTTACTCTACCTTCGCCTAAATACGCTGTATTCAATTTTAAGTATGTTATATATCCTTGAAGAACCCAATAAGTATTTCATTTACTTTCATAGGTTGTTCTAGAACTGTATGAGGATAATGACCACAGCCCTTTAGGACTTCAATTCGTATGTTTTTAACATTCTTCTTTAAGCGTAGTAGTTCATTTTCTTTGATTAAAGGATCATTCTCACCAATAATGAATAAAGTTGGAATGGTTATTTTCTTTAAATCCATATCAGAAAAATCAGGATATTTCTCAGTGTTTGAAGACATTTGATTAATAAAGTTTTTCCAATCTCCTCTGCAAGCGTCCGAATGATTTTTCTTTATCATTTCGATAAAATTGATTTTACCTTCCTTTTCAAGGTTTTCTGGAGTAAAGTTTTTATTTTCATTTAGAACTTCATCATTTATTGATCCAGTAGAACTTATTGATGTTAGAGATAAAAATCTATCGGTATATTTAATTGCACAGTACAAAGCGACGTCACCGCCTAAGCTATGTCCAACTAAATGAGCTTTAGGAATATTTAATGAGTCCATCAAAGTTATGATATCATCAGCTAAATGAGGAGTTTCCCATTGAGAAGATTTAGATATAGTGCGTCCATGACTGCGCAAATCTGGCAATATACTTCTAAATTCCATAGTAGCTTGGAAGAAAAATAGCTGAGAAGAAAAGGATATAATTCCACGGGATAAAGCTCCATGTAAAAAGATTATAGGTTCACCTATACCGATATCCTCGTAGTAAATTTTTATAGCATCATTTTCTATATAAGGCATTTTGACCTCCTATTAATATTTATTTGCAATTATTCGGCTAGTATAAAATGTAAAAACTTATATTTAAGTAAAATATAATATTAAGTGGGTAATTATACTACATTACAGTAGTAATCGCAAGTAGATTTTAACTTACTGATCCAGAAGTGCTATTTGATAAATGTGTTAATAAAGTTTAATAAGTAATTATATTACATATTTGAATTGTAATGAAAAATATTGTATAATGTGATGATACAATATTGAATACGTTTAACAATAGAATTGTTTTAGAAAGATAAAATAGGATAATATTTTCAAGGACTAGCTGTAGTTGAATCTTAAGGGAGTGAACAACATGAGTAGATTTAGTGAAAAAACGCCAGCAATTATAGTGTTAATAATTGCAATAGTTGTTTTGGTTTTAGTCGGTATAAAAGAAGTAGGGGTACCGAAGAAAGAATCAAATTCAAACGTATCCCAAAAAGATACTAAGGAAAAAGCTGAAGAGACGAAAGAGTTTTCTGAGATAGATTTAACTGGCTTTAGTACTAAAACTATTTCTGGGGAAACTGTAACATCAGATTATTTCAAAGAATACGACATAACAATGATTAATTTATGGGCCACATATTGTAATCCTTGTATTAAAGAGATGCCTGAAATAGCTAAACTATATAAAAACAAACCTGAGAAGAGCAATATTATTTCAATATGTATAGGAACAGAAAAAGACGCGGAAGATGTAAAACTAGCATCACAAATTATGAAGGATGCTAATGCTGAGTTTCTAACGCTAATTCCTGATGAAAAACTCTCAAAGACTTTGATAAGTCATGTTAGTGTGGTTCCAACTACTGTCTTTGTTGATAGATATGGGAAAATAGTAGGAGAACCTATATTGGGATCACAAAGTGCAGAGGAATATGAGAAAGCTATTATTGATAGGTTAAAATAATCAGTAAAATTGTGAGGAACATAAATGGATAAGAAGGGTTTTATTGGAGACAATACAAAATACGTTCTTTTGACAATAGCTTTAATTTTTATTGTTGTTGGTACTTTTAGAGGTGAATCTTCCGTTGTCGTAAAAAAAGCTATAAGTATTTGTCTTGAGTGTATAGGAGTAGGATAAATAGTTGAAAGAAGTAATTTGTTAGGAGTAGATTGATATGAGTAAAAACGACGTTACTAAAAATGATATAAGCAAAAAAAATAGCAAAGTGGTAGTAGTTTTTTTTGTAATACTCGGTATATTTTCTGCAGTTATAAATATTGGGAAATTAGAATATTTCTCTGATAAAAAACCAGACGTAGATAAAATTGCAGGGATAACTGATGGAGAAACTGGTAAGATGAAGAAATTTTCGGATATAGATTTAAATGGATTTAATGCAAGAACTATTACTGGAGAAACTTTAACATCAGATTATTTTAAAGAAAATGACATTACTATGATTAATATATGGGCAACATATTGTGGTGGCTGTGTTACTGAGATGCCAGGTATATCTAAGCTTTATAGTGAGAGACCTAAAAACAGCAATATTATTTCAATCTGTGAAGATTCAGAAAAAGAGAATCAATTAGCAACAGAGATTATGACAGATGCTGGTGCTGAGTTTTTAACCTTAATTCCAGATGAAAAACTTACAAATGTTTTGTTGAGTCATGTGAGTACGCTTCCAACTACTATATTTGTAGATAAAGCTGGTAAAATGGTTGGCGAACCAATATTTGGGGCAAGGACTCCAGGTGAATACAAAGAAATTATTACAGATATGATGGAACTAGCTAAAAATGTATAGTGAAATTATCAGAGCTAACAGAGTAGTGTATTAAAAGGATATAAATATTTCACTACATATATGGGAGTAGGATATGAAAAAAAGAACTATGATTCAAACCTTTGCTACAGCTTTTAGCAATGGATACTTTTTAGGATTTTTAAAAGGGGATATTTACACAGGTAAAACTAAAGCACTTTGTGTTCCAGGCCTTAATTGTTATTCTTGTCCTGGAGCAGTAGGTTCTTGTCCTATTGGTTCATTGCAGGCAGTACTTGGAGCAAGACAATACAGCTTTTCTTATTATGTTATTGGTATAGTTATGCTTTTGGGTACAATTTTAGGTAGATTAGTTTGTGGGTTCTTATGTCCTTTTGGTTTTTTTCAGGATTTGCTCTATAAAATTAAGTCTAGAAAAATTAAAGTTCCAGCTAAATTTGATAGAAACCTAAGATATTTTAAATATATATTTTTATTGATTCCAGTAATAATATTACCGATTTTTCTTACTAATAAATATGGACTTGCTCCGCCTTATTTTTGCCAATGGATTTGTCCAGCAGGGACTTTAGAGGGGGGAACCCCTTTAGTTGCCACAAATAGGGGGTTAAGAGAAATGGTTGGATTTTTATTTAATTGGAAGATGGGTTTATTGATTCTAACGATCCTTTCATCTATTTTTATGTATAGACCTTTTTGTAAATATGTTTGTCCTCTTGGGGCATTCTATTCTTTGTTCAATAAATACAGCTTTTATCAAATGAATGTAGACAAACTTAAATGTAATGGATGCAAAAGTTGTGAGCAAAAATGTAAAATGAATGTTAAAGTTACTAAAGAAATAAATACTGCTGAATGTATTCGTTGTGGTGAATGTAAAGCAGTTTGTCCAAAAGGTGCAATAACCTCGGGTTTTTACTTAAAATCTAATGATAAATCAGATAATTTAAATGAGAAGTTTTTAAACCTTTAACATAAACAATGGAAAGTTTTTACGGTGAATAAATTAGATAAATATATGTTTAGATAAGTTGGCTTAAATGATTTAGAATTATTTTGCCAACTTTCTATATTAAAAGAAATAATAATTATAGGGCTTCTTGATGATTTAAATTAAGGTAATAATCAGTGGTAGTTGAAAGAAAAACTTAAATGAGTATAGATTAAAATTATACCAACTGATTGTTGGTATAATTGGGTTAGAAATCGGAAAACCTAGTGCAAGACTAATTACAACTACCAGTAATTTGAATATTATTAATAATAAAATAATGTTCTAACAGATAATATATATTATATAAGATGATATAATGGTACAATCTTAAACATATCATTAGAATTCTGATGAAGCAAAAATAATATAAAATTGCTATCACTAAATGTATAAAGGAAAGAAAAATATGAATAATTTAGATTTTTACAGCACCATTTTAAAACGAAAATCTGTCCGTAAATATAGTAATGAACCAATTGACAGTTTTGACCTACAAAGGATTAAAGATTTTATAGAGAAAGTTACTCCATTGTATGATAATATCAAGACTGATATTGTCATACTACCGGAAAATGAGATAAAGACCATATTACCAATCAAAGTACCACACTATATTGTAGTTTATTCTGAAAGAAAAGATGGTTATTTACAGAATGTAGGATTTATGTTGCAGCAGGTGGAATTATTTTTATCGTCAAATGGAATTGGTGCTTGTTGGTTAGGTATGAGTATACCTCAAAAAGTATCTTCCGCGAGGAACGGCTTGGGCTTTGTTATAACTTTGGCCTTTGGAAATGCTAATGAGCCAGTCCACAGAGATGATATTTCAGAGTTTAAGCGTAAAGCCTTATCTGAAATTTCTTCTTTAAAGGATGCAGACAAATTGCTTGAAGCTGTAAGATTAGCACCTTCTGCTACGAACAGCCAGCCGTGGTATTTTTCTGGAAGTATTGATAATATTATTATCAGTCGTAAGCTACCGAACATCATAAAAGCAGTAGCATACAATAAGTTTAATAGAATTGACATGGGTATTGCCTTATGTCATTTGAAGATTGCGGCGTTGCATATGGGTAAAACCATAGAGTTTAATAGAAAAAATGATGAAGTGCCAAAAGGCCATGAATACATTACTACAGCTCACATTAAATAATGGTTATGTGTTAGGTTTCTCTTTGATATTAATTTCTATAAGAATTCCAAGAAATTTTAAATAACTTAGAAATCTAGGAGTAATTATAGAAACTATGGTACAATGTAAGGACTAAGAAAGCTAAAAGAGAGAGGACTACATATGGATAAAGAAGAAGTGTTAAGTAACAATAAGCTTGAAGGGTTAACTGCAGTTGAAATCTGGGAAAAATTATATAATGAAGATCTTAGTTGTAAGAAGAATATTTTAGAATATATTGATATAGTAAAAATCCTTAAGAAGGAAAATGTAAGTGAAGAGCAGATTATAAATACATATAATTATATTTATGAAAATATAGACAATCTAAAGGAATCTGTGAAGCCAAATACAATAATGTATTTGAAGAACAGTTTAAAGTCACAACTTGGAAAATATGTTAAAGAAAAAGATCCAAAGTTAGTGAATCATTTCATAGAGTTTTTTAAGGCTGCATATCCTGAAAATAATAGGAGAAAAGATTTTACATGGGTTCTGATGGATATAAATAGTATAACAGAGGAGCAAGTATGGACTACGCTCACTTATATTAATAGAGAATGTCTAAGCAACAATCTTAAGCTGAATTATAATCAAAAACAAGATATAGTAAAAATAATTGAAAAGGCAGTGAGCAAGAATAATGTTAAGTTTATAAATAATATTAAGAGTCTTAGTAAGTTAACAAGCATTCTAAGAATCAACATTGTGTCTGACGGTAAAAAGTTCAATGTAAAATGTTATTAATATCACTTACTTGAAGCTAATAAGACTGTATGTTATGATGAATTATAAAATTGAATATGTAACTAGAGATTTCTACGCCGGGATTAAATTTCTTATTTTTGAAATGTTTTAGAAGAATATTCCCTTAGCTACTTGAGTGATAAGTTTTAGCTAAATTTAAAACCTTTAGAGTAAGTAGAGGTTAGAGTTAAGAAATCTATAACACAGGGGTGTTGGATCGGCCAACTGAGATTAAGAACCTTAATTCTTTAACCCTAATACCTGAACTGGGTAATGCCAGCGTAGGAAGTTGTTTATTATTTTATTATATTGTTTGGTCAATGTGACAGTTTAAGCACAAATCCTATGGGTTTGTGTTTTTTATTTACAGTTTTATTAAACTTATATGGAGGGAAATATGATGAAAAAAGTCTTAACAATTGCAGGTTCAGATAGTTGTGGAGGAGCAGGCATTCAAGCAGATTTAAAAAGTTTTAGTGCAAATGGTGTTTATGGTATGAGTGTTATTACTGCTGTTACTGCACAAAATACTCAAGGAGTTTTTGCTGTACAAGATATAGATGAAGATATTATAAAAGCTCAAATCGATGCTATATTTACAGATATTTCAGTAGATGCAGTGAAGATAGGAATGGTTTCAAAAATATCAACTATTGAAGCTATAGGTGGTAGATTAGAGAAATATAAACCTAGCAACTTAGTGTTAGATACAGTTATGATATCAAAAAGTGGATATTCATTACTAAAACCAGAGGCTAAAACTGCATTAATAACTAAGTTGGTTCCATTAGCAACAGTAATTACTCCAAATTTACCAGAGGCTGAAGAGATATTAAAAGAAGTAAATTCAAATATAAAGGAAATAAAAACTGTTGAAGAGATGGACAAGGCTGCTAAAGAAATATATAAATTAGGGTGTAAAAATGTATTCCTAAAAGGAGGACATCTAGAAGGAGAAGCTATAGATGTTTTATATGATGGAAAAGAGTTGACACATTTTTATTCAAAAAGAATACAAACAAAGAATACTCACGGAACAGGATGCACTATATCTTCAGCAATAGCTGCTAACCTAGCTCTTGGATATAGTGTAAAGGATGCAATACAAAAAGCTAAGGAATATATAACTATTGCTATAAAACATTCGTTAGATATAGGAAAAGGGGTAGGACCAACAAATCATTTCTATAATTTATATAAGAATGCTGGGATGCTAGATGAAGAATAGACTAGGATTTTTGCTTTATTTTTAATTTTGGATGCTTAAATGGAAAGAAAAATAAAAAAAAATCGGGAAAACATTGAAAAAAGTCATCAAAATATAGAAAAATGACATATATATGAGGAAATTTACAGAAATATAGTATATAATTAAAAATGTGTATGTATGTTCCTTAAAAAGTAAATTTATAAGGTTATATGTATACACAAAATAATTTCTTAAATTTAGGGGAAATATACAAAAAGGAGGATTTATCATGAAGAAGAGAAACAGAATACTATCATTTTTGCTAGTTTTAGCAATGGTATTCTCTTGTGTTGTTAGCAAACCGTTGGTAAAAGTATCTGCCGCAGAAGCTAACTACACAACAAAAGGCACTACGACACAGATATATCTTAGTGCCTTTGCACAAAATACTGATGACTGGGCTTGGATGAGTATGGGAGATACTGCTAGCTTAGTATATCAAGACGTAACAAATTTCAATGCCATCGACGCTACTAGTGCCTTTGCAAAGGCAAATGGTACTGCAAACTTTGGGTTACAGGTTGTTGATGGAAATCTTGCTGCAGGAGAAAAAAGTACATTAAAATTCCATATTGGAACAGTTACTATTAAAGCAACTGGATATAATGATGTTGTGGTTAATCTTAACAAGGATTATTCAGAAGCATATGCAGCAGAAAAAGTTTCTTGGGGAATCACAGGAAACAATACATCAATTTTACTAAATGATTATTTACCAACAGATGCAGCAGCGAAAGCAACGTATCTACAAAAGATTACTAGTGTAAAAGCAGATGTTACATTATCAGAATATCAATTTGTTAAACCAGCATCAACTGGGTCAACTTCTGAAAGTGTATACTCATCAGGTGATGCAACAAAGATTTATGCTAGTGCGTTTGCACAAAATACTGATGACTGGGCTTGGATGAGCATGGGAGATACTGCTGTTTTAACATATCAAACTGCTACAAACGTAAATGCTATCAATGCAGGTACTGCATTTGCAAGTGCAAATGGAACTGCAAACTTTGGTATCCAAATTGTTGACGGAAACCTAGCTGCTGCAGGAGACTCAAGTACATTAAAATTCCATGTTGGAACAGTTACAATTAAAGCAACAGGTTATGATGATCTTGTAGTTGCTCTAAATAAAGATTATTCAGAAGCATATACTGCAGAAAAAATGACTTGGGGACTTACTGGAAATAACACACAAATTTTATTAAATAGTTATTTACCAACGGATGCAACTGCAAAAGCTGCATATCTACAAAAAATAACTTCTGTTACAGCTGATGTTACAGTAACAGATTATCAATCGATTAAACCAGCAACAGCAACTGGGGAAGTTCTTTACACAACACCAGGTGTTGAAACAAAGATTTCTGCTAGTGCTTTTGCACAAAACACCGATGACTGGGCTTGGATGAGCGTAGGTGATGGTGTTAGTCTTCAATATCAAACTGATACAACTTTAAATGCTATTAGTGCTGCTGGTACATTAGCAAAAGCAAATGCTACAGCAAACTTTGGTATAAATATTGTTGATGGAAATCTTGCTGCTGGAGATGCAAACACATTAAAGTTCCATGTTGGAACAGTTACAATTAAAGCAACAGGTTATGATGACCTTGTGATTAACTTAAATAAAGATTACTCAGAAGCATTTGCAGCAGAAAAAGCTTCTTGGGGACTTACAGGAAACACAAAACAAATTTTATTAAACTCTTATTTACCAACAGATGCAACAGCAAAAGTAAACTATCTTCAAAAGGTTACTAGTGTTACAGCTGATGTAAAAGTAACAGATTATACGTTTATTAAATATGTACCACCAGCACCAGAATTCCCTGCTGATTACACTCACCCAACAGAAATGAGAGGTCTTTCTGCTATGGATTTAGTAAAAGACATGAAGATTGGTTGGAACTTAGGAAATACTTTAGAATCAGTTGGCGGAGAAACTGGTTGGGGTAATCCTGTAACAACAAAGAAAATGTTTGATACATTAAAGGCAGCTGGCTTTAATACAGTTCGTATTCCAGTAAGATGGGATGAAAACTATATTGATGCTAATTATACTATTGATCCAGCATATATGGCTCGTGTTGAAACAGTTGTAAACTATGCACTTGCTAACGATATGTATGCCATTGTTAATATTCACCATAATAAATTCCAAGGTCAATTTGATGAAGCACACAAAGCTGCCATCATTAACGAAGGTACTATTGTATGGACTCAAATTGCAAACCACTTTAAAGATTATAGTGATAAATTAATATTTGATACAATAAATGAACCAAGACATGAAGAAGACTGGGTTGGTACTTCAGAATACTTTAATGTCTTAAATGAATATAACGCAAAAATAGTTCCTGTAATACGTGCAACTGGCGAAAATAATGCTAAGAGACTTATAATGGTTCCTACTTATTGTGCTTCTTCAGATTATCCTAAGGTTGCTGGTATGGTAGTACCAAATGATCCTAATGTTGCAGTATCTATCCACGCTTACATACCATATAATTTAGCACTTAATATAGCTCCAGGTACACCAACTACCTTTGGTGATGCTGACGCAGCATTTATTGACAAGACTTTCAGAATGTTAAACAACACATTTGTTAAAAAGGGAATTCCTGTTATTATCGGTGAATTCGCGATTACAGATAAAGATAACTTACAAGACAGAATTAACTTTACGAAGTTCTATGTATCAACAGCTACTGCTTATGGAATGCCATGTTTGTGGTGGGATAATAATAATTTTGGTAGCACAGGTGAGAGACTGGGGCTTTTAAATAGAAAAAACCTTACATTCCCTTATCCTGAATTAGTACAAGCTATGAAAGATGGTTTCAACAATCCAAGAGATCTTTCAACCGTTGATCCAAACGTATTATTTAGTGGTACAGCATCTTGTACAGGCTGGAGCACAGCACTTTCATTATCCTATGGCTTAGATTTTGTAGATACTGAATTTACAAATGATTTTACAATAGCTGTAGATTACACAAGTGAAAATGTACCTCAATTAGTCCTATATGGAAACTTGACTGGTACAGGTTGGGTTATGGTAAAACCTTCAACAATCAAAACAAGCGCAACTACAAAGACTGCATACTTTACTATAAATGATATGGTAAGTGCATATAAGAAAGCTCTTGCAAACTATGATAGCTATGGTAAGGTATTACCAGGAATCCAAGGTATTTTAGTTGGAGATACTGGTGCAGACCTTACAGTAACAAAAGTTTACAAGAATGCACAACCTGTAAATCTTCTAGGCGATGTAGACGGTAATGATGTAGTTAATTCACTTGATTTTGAGTTATTAAAGAAGTATGTATTAAACAATGATACAATGATAAACAAAGCTAGTGCAGATTTAAATAAGGATGGAAAAATCAACATAATTGATCTTGCATTCTTAAAAAAAGCAATATAAACTGAGATACTTATCAATTACATAATAAAACATGAAGGCCACCTAGAATTTAAAATCTAGGTGGTCTTTTTAAGGATTAACATGACTTTGTTTCAGGTCGCTTGTGTATTTCAGTAGGATCATTAAGATAAAAGATTGTAACATAATTAAGTATCCACAAGTGTTGGTGCTACATAAATCAGAAAATTGATGCATAATTTTGCTTACTAAATAATTATGAGGTTGCCTTTAAAACAGTATTGAGTTACTGTTAAAATAATGAAATGATTAGAGAGGGTAATTATGATGAAATACAATTATGTTAAGGATTATAAAAATAATGATAAATTAAGAGAGGGTTTTAATGAATTAGCTAAAAAAATACATCAGATTGACTTTACAGATTGGTATAATAATGGTTTTTGGAGAGAAAAATATATTCCGTATTCGTTCTTTGATGGTGAAAAAGCTATAGCTAATATATCTGTCAATCTAATGGACTTTAAGATGGATGGAATAGAAAAGCATTATATTCAAATTGGAACAGTCATGACTGACGAGGATTACCGTAATCTTGGTTTAAGTCGTAGTCTTATGGAGGAAATAATCCATGAGTATAAAGATAAAGTTGATGGAATTTATTTGTTTGGTAATGATACAGTTCTAGATTTTTATCCTAAGTTTGGCTTTAAGAAAATTAGAGAATATCAATACATCAAGGACATTGACTCTTCAGATAATATAGAGAAAATACAGCATATTGATATGGCTGATAAGGTTAATTGGCAACACTTTTTTAATATATTAGAAAATAGTGTTAGCAATGATAGATTTAATGTTGATAATTTTGGACTAGTAGCTTTTTGGACAACTGGTTGGTTAAATAATTGTGTCTATTATTTACCAGAAGAGAAGGCTTATATTATCGCTGAAGTTAATGAAGAAGTTCTTGAAATTTATCAAGTTATTGCGGAGTGTAGGATTGATTTAGAAACAGTAATAAGTTCTTTTGGAAATAAAATAAAAAAGGTGGTTCTTGGATTTACTCCATATGATGAAGTAGGATATACTGTAAAGGAACTACAAAAAGAAGATTGCACATTATTTATTTTAGGAGAAGATTTAGAGGAAATTGAAAAGAAAAAATTAATATTTCCAGCTTTATCTCATGCATAAAAAAAGCAATAGTGTTTACACTTATTGTATTTTTTTATGCATGAGATAAAGATGAATTTAATGTTGATATTAATGGAGTAGGGCATTTAACATTAACAGATCTAGCACTTTCAAGTCCTATTTTGACTGATATATTTAACCAACAGAAATCTACCACCGGCGCAAAACCTTGTCTTAAAATTATAAACAAGCTTTCTCTAGAATTCTTTGATTGCTATCTTAAGGGCGATGGTAAGTTTTGATACCAAAGAATCATATTAAGACGCTGTTTGGGGAATATTATGAGGGTTTCAAAGGATAAAGTAAATTTTAAATTTATGATATAACCATGAAATATGTTAGAATTATTAATTGAATAGAAGAGCTTAGTAAGTTGAAAAGGAGATATTCTGATGAAACAAAAGAAATCTTTAAAGTTTAAAATTTGTGCAACAGTTTCAATTATTTTACTAATATTGCTTTCTGTATTTTTTATTTATGTAGGCACATATTATAAGTCTGGAAGTTTAGCATTAGATAGCTTAAAGTCAGACTCTAAAGTAAAAGTGGAACAAGATGGTGATATTGTATTTAAGCCTGTAGCTAATGCAAAGGATATAGGATTCATTTTTTATCCAGGTGGAAAGGTAGAAGCTTCAGCATATGCTCCTATGGCTAAGGAAGTAGCGTCTAATGGATATACCGTTGTTATAGCAAAAATGAGATTCAACTTAGCAGTTTTTTCTTCAAACAAGGCCAGTGAAGTCATAGATAAAAATAAGGAAATTAACACTTGGGCTATAGGAGGACATTCTTTAGGGGGAGTTATAGCAGCAGATTATGCAGATAAGCATGATAATATAAAAGGCTTAGTTTTATTAGCCTCCTATGCACAAGATAAGAGAGATTTTAGTAGTAGAGATATAAAAGTATTGTCTTTATGGGGTGAGAATGATAAGGTTGCGGATATAAGCAAGATAACAAAAGCAAAAGAAGTTATGCCAAAGGATGCTGTATTTACAGGAATAGCCGGTGGAAATCATGGTGGTTTTGGAGATTACGGATATCAGAAAGGTGATGGAGAGGCATCAATAACAAATGAGGATCAAATGAGTTATACATCAAAATCCATTGTAAAACTTTTAGACAATATATCGCATAAATAAAATTTGAATTAGATAAAAATCTATAGATATAAAAATCACCCCACTAAGTAGATTCTACAACAGTCTTTTTAACTGTGTCTACTTAGTGGGGTGCTCTTCATTTAGATGGAGCACTTTTTTTATTTCAAATGGCAATATAGGTACTAATGAAATTGGACTATTATTATATGGAAATTTTTGCTATACACGGATTGGAATTCTGATAATAATACTATTTTATACATAAATCAGGAGTGTAAATACAATTTATTTATTGAATTGTATTTTTTAGGTAGTATAATAAAATCATAAATCAACGATTTTTTATTTTTTAGTAGAATTATTAGGAGGAATTTTATTATGGCAAGGATTTTATTCGCAAATATACCGCTGCACGGACATGCAAATCCAACTTTTCCTTTGGTTTCAGCCTTTGTAAACAATGGACATGAAGTAGATTATTTGATTACAGAGGACTTTCAAAAAAAGGTTGAGTACTGTGGTGCTACGATAATTCCATACTATAGATCAGTTAATATAAATCTTAGTAATCCATTTGATTCTATTAAGAAGGTACGTGAGAGTATTAATGAAATGTACATAAAAGTTAAGAAATTAGCATCAAAGTATGATGCAGTAGTAATAGGTGGATTATGTCCAAGTCTTGCAGAATTACAAGAGGAAGTTAAGACTCCAATAATATTTTGCTCCGCTGTATTTTTACAAAATGAAGAAACTATTAAAGAACTTTTTAAAAAATCCAGAGGGATTCCCAATGTAATTAATTTTATTGCACATCATCCTAAAATTAGAAGAAGAGTTTCTAAAATATTTGGAGCTCGTGTATTAAAAGTAAAAGTCAATGATTTACTGACATTTTTTAGTCCTCAATCAGCATCACTAAATATTATTTTTACCAGCAGATATTTTCAACCTAGGGAAAATGATTTTCAAAATAAATGCTTATATATTGGTCCAACACCAACAATTTCTGTTAAGGATAAATCTTTTCCTATTGAAAGCCTAGAAAACTCAAATAAGAAGGTTATATATGCTACTCTTGGTACAGTTTTTAATACATGGACAGATTTCTTTAAAAATGTAATTGAAGCATTTAAAGATAGTGAGTATCTAGTTGTTATGTCTACCGGTAATAAAGATAGAATTAAAGAAATAGGATACATACCTGAAAATTTTATTGTTCGTGATTTTGTACCTCAGGCAGAAGTATTGAAACACGCAGATTTATTTATAGCTCATGGTGGAATGGGTAGTGTTTCTGATGGAATGTATCTAGGCGTACCAATGATTATGGTGCCACTTGGAGCAGACCAGTTCTTTAATTCTTATAGATTGCAAGACCTTGGAGCAGGCAAAGTATTAAAGAAAAAAGAGGTTACTGCAGAAAATCTAAAGCTTCAAGCCAAACTGATGCTAGAAAGTTCAACATATAAAAAACAGGTAAAGAAAGTTCAAGAATCTTTTACTTCTTCCTGCGGACCAGAACAGGCAGTAAAGGAAGTTGAGAAAATATTGCGAAACTATAATTTATAGTTTTGCAATATTTTCCTCATCATTTTCAGGAGGATTAACTCTTTTCTTATCTTTCAAGAAGAAAGATATAAATTTCAAAAACTTCTTCAATAATCTCTTCCATTAATCTATTACCTTTCTTTATTTAAAGCTGTACTATAAAATTCAAAAACTTCTTAATTATATATACTCTTTACTAAAGATACTGCATTTGATGACTCATATGGATTCATATAAATAACTTTGGATCATGGGTGTTAAATAATAAAAATTTTTTGGCGTCAGAACTAGAGATACATTACTCCTATTTAATTTATATGTCAAGAGGGATAAGGCATTATAGAAGATTGTCGAAAACAAATATGCTTTATTTATGTACAAAATTGTTTGTTTTTTATATAATGGAATTAAATGGTAAATAAGTTAACGAACTACCGTTACATTATACTTCAATATATAAATAATAATTTAATTCTTATTTAAGAGGTGTTGATTTTATAGAACTGGCATAAGGTCATTGTTAGATAGAATCTGTGTAAGGTAGAAGAGTTTTCTAAATTAAATATAAGAAATTAAAGAGGTAATAACAGATGAAACTTCAGGATTTTTATGAGGGAAAATCTTTTGATGCATATGAGTATTTTGGCGCTCATAAAGAAAGTAACGGATTTACTTTTCGTACCTATGCACCAAGAGCAAAACATGTAACGATAATAGGTGAATTTAATAATTGGCAAGAAGAGGCTATGAGTCAAGAATTTCAAAGTGGTGTCTTTTCTATTAGTGGAGTTTCGGCAGATTACGGTATGATGTATAAGTATTGCATTTATACAGAAGACGGAAGAAGAGATGAGCATTGTGATCCATATGGGTTCTTTATGGAGTTAAGGCCTGGTACTTGTTCCATTACTACAGATTTAAACTCATATAGTTTTAACGATGAGGAATGGATGAAAAATCGTAGTGTTAACTATGATAAACCTCTTAACATATATGAACTTCATTTAGGCTCTTGGAAAAAGAAGACTGATGAGGAAGAAGGCTGGTATTCGTATTCCGAAATTGCTGATTTAATAATTGATTATGTCAGGGAAGACGGATATACCCATATTGAAATTATGCCACTATCAGAACATCCCTGTGATGAATCATGGGGATATCAGAATACTGGATTTTTTGCTCCAACAGCGAGGTATGGAACGCCAGATCAGTTGAAAGAGATGATAGATAAATTACATCAGTCAGGTATTGGTGTTATTTTAGATTTTGTTCCGGTTCATTTTGCCATTGATGCTTATGGATTAAGAAATTATGATGGCACTTGTTTATATGAGTATCCAAGTACGGACGTAGGGACAAGTGAATGGGGTAGTTATAATTTTATATATTCAAGGCGAGAAGTAAGGTGTTTTATGCAGTCAGCAGCTAATTATTGGCTTAAAGAGTTTCATTTTGATGGATTGAGAATGGATGCAGTAAGTCGTCTTATTTATTGGCAAGGGGATGAAAAAAGAGGGGAAAATGGACAATCTATAGAGTTTCTTAAAGTAATGAATTCAGGATTGAAAAGTATACATCCAACAGCAATGCTTATAGCAGAAGATTCTTCTGCATATGAAGGGGTTACTAGACCAGTAGAATTAAATGGATTAGGTTTTGATTACAAATGGGATTTAGGGTGGATGCATGACACCTTAGAATATTTTCAAACAGCGCCAGAATATCGTGCAAGGGACTATCATAAACTAACTTTTTCCATGCTGTATTTTTATAGTGAAAAATACCTTTTAGCTCTTTCGCATGACGAGGTAGTACATGGAAAAGCCACTATTATGCAAAAAATGAGTGGATATTACGAAGATAAATTTCCTCAAGCAAGGGCTATGTACCTATATATGATAATGCATCCAGGAAAGAAACTTAATTTTATGGGAAATGAGATTGGACAGCTAAGAGAATGGAATGAAAAAAGAGAACAAGATTGGGATATTTTGCAATATCCCGTTCATGATTGTTACCACCAATATACTTTAAACTTAAATCAAATTTATAAATATTATGAGCCATTACATGATGACTATAGCCTACATAATTTTAAGTGGATAGATTGTGAGCAAAATGATAAATGTATTTATACAATAGCAAGAACTGGGGTTAAACAGACATTGTTAGCAGTTTTTAACTTTGGAAATGAAGATTGCGAAAACTATTATATAACCTTAAAAGAAGGACAAGAAGTGAAGTTGATTCTTCATAGTAATTGGGAACGCTATAGTGGTACTGTTTCAGAAACTGAAGAATTCTATAAAATTAATGATGAGGATGATATTATTGAATTATCCATGGAGGTAGCCAAATTTAGTGGTATCTTATTTGAGATAATCGATTAAAAGTGTAAAGAAATGTTTTACATAATCATATGAATAAGTGAATAGTGACAAATAGACTGCAACAAATTTATTATAAGTTGCAGTCTATATTTTTATATAGAATAACGTTTGCTTCAGTTTCTATTTCTGTTTTTTATAGTTGGATAAAACTTAATATTTAGATTAATAATAAAACAGAAGTTTTTAAAACATGGAGGATTAATATGAATCATTTAGTAGTTTTTGCACATCCAAATCCCAAGAGTTTTTGCAAAGGAATATTAGATACAGTAGTTGATGCATCTAAGGAAAAGGGAGCCACTGTAAGAGTTAGGGATTTATATGAAATTGGGTTTGACCCAATACTTAAGCCAGCAGATTTTGTTGCTTTACAAAGCGGAAAGGTGCTTGAAGATATTTCAGCGGAACAAGAGAATATTAAATGGGCGGATGTTATCACTTTTGTTTATCCAGTCTGGTGGGCTTCTGTTCCAGCAATATTAAAGGGATATGTGGATAGAGTATTTTCCTATGGCTTTGCATATACCAGTGAAAATGGAGCACCAAAAGGTTTATTGACAGGTAAGAAGGGGTTGTTATTTTGTACCACAGGTTCACCAAATGAAGCATATTCTGCAAGTGGAATGCATAATTCAATGAAGCAAGCTACAGATCAAGGGATATTTAATTTTAGTGGAATAGAGGATGTAAAACATATTTTCTTTGGTGCGGTTCCATATGTCACTGATGAAATTAGAGGAGATTATCTAAAGGAGGTATCCAAGATTGTAAAAGAAACATTATAAAGAGAGTGTGATTATATGATACCATATTTTTTCATCGCACATGGATCACCGCTATTAGCAGTTGAAGATAATGCATATACTACGTTTTTGTATAAATTAAGTGACACTATAAAGAAGCCAATAGCTATTATAATTTTTTCTGCTCATTGGGAGTCGGATATTCAAAAGGTGGGCAATTCTGTCGAGTATGATATGATATATGATTTTAGCGGATTCCCAGAAGAATTGTATAGAATTAAATATCCAGCAGTAGGCAATGAGGCGATATTTAAAGAAATTCAACAGTTGCTCCATAGGAAAGGTATTCCTTTTGAAGTTGATGCAGAACGCGGGTTAGATCATGGTGCATGGGTAGTCCTCAGATTGATTTATTCTGAAGCAAATATTCCTGTGATTTCAATGTCTGTAAGCCCTCATACTTTGCCTAAAGACCAGTATGAAATAGGGAAAGTCTTATCATCATTACGGGAGAAGGATGTTTTAATCATTGCTAGTGGAGGAACTGTACACAACCTTGGTGCTTTGAATTGGGAGAAAGATAATATAGGTGTTGACGATTGGGCAATTAAATTTGATCAGTGGTTAGCAAGTTGTTTGGAGAAGTGGGATTTAGAATCTCTGTATAATTATCATTCTTTGGAACCTACAGCTAAGTATGCAGTGCCACTTTATGGTGTTGAACACTTTATTCCTATATTTTATGCAATGGGAGCAGCTGATGATAAGAAAATAGCAAGATTATTACATCGTAGTTATAGATACGGGAACCTAAGTCATAGCATTTGGCAGTTCGGGTGATATTAATAGAAAATGTGTTATCATAGTTTATATGAAGAATTCCCGAAAAATCTTAGAGGTAGAAATCTAAGATTTTTGGGGCATTTTGTTTATTATATAGAAAATTATAGAATGTTAAGTTTTTCAATGAAATATACTTGTTAAAAATAAGTAGGTAAGATAAATGGTGATAAATGATGATAATCGAAGATGGACATGCTTGTAATTGTATACACTAACAATAGTGCTTAGAAATAACCATAATCAGGCTAATTATTAACTTGAAAAGTGGTTATGAAAACCATATAATACATATATCATCTTTGGAGGTGGATTTCATTGAGAAGCTACCTACATAACAATTTGAAAATTTATCGGGAGTGGAAAAGATTATTTATTAGCTTGAAAGAGGGAGAGAAATGTATGTATTCTATGCACTTGTAATAATCGGATTAGTCTTAGTATGGATATTCCTATCTAGATATTTTGAAAAGATAGGACAAGCAGCTGAAAAAACTACTAAAATATTTAATGAAAATTTGAAAGATATAAAGAGAGAGGAAGAGAAAGAAAATGAGTAGATATATGTCAAGAAAGTTTTTAATAGGTGGATTAATAACAGCAAGTGTAATGATAGCAGGAACAGTTCTTTTAGCAATGTCTGTTACAAAGATTAAACCAGGTTATGCAGGCGTTATTTATGGTATGGACGGTGGTATAAAAAATAAAACTCTTAGTCAAGGCTGGCATTTGATTTTACCAACAGAACATATAACGAGCTATCCTGTTTCAACAGAAACAGTATTCTTATCCAAGGATAATAAGGAAGGAGGTAAAGATGATGAGAGTTTTGATATAAATACAAAGTCTGGTAAACCAGTTAATGTGGATGTATCATATTCTTATCACATGGACGTAAATAAATTGCCAGATATATTTACAAAGTTTAGAGGTCAGAGTGCTGAAACTATTGAAAATAATTTTATAAGAAGAAGTTTAAAATCAAGTATCAACAATGTAACATCTTCTTATGAAGTTATGGATGTTTATGGTGCATCAAGACCAGAAATACAAGGAAAAGTAATGGACGAATTTACAAAGGACATGGAACAGTATGGTATTTCAGTAGAAAGCTTTACGTTTTTAGCTATAAGGCCAGATAATAATTCTATGCAAGCAATTCAAGACAAGGTAGACGCAGAACAAAAATTACAAACTGCTAAAGTATTACAAGAACAAGCTAAAGTTGATGCAGAGACTAAAAGAATCAATGCACAAGGTGAATCTGACTCTGCTTTAATAAAAGCACAAGGTGAAGCTAAGGCAAATGATGCGGTAAAACAAAGTTTAACTCCTGAATTGGTAGAATATACAAAGTGGAGCAAATGGGATGGCAAGCTGCCAACAACTATGACCGGTAGTGGTTCATTAATCCAGATTCCTGCTACAGGCACAACTGAAAATACAAATAAATAGAAACTCATAAACAAGTCTTGATTACATCAATAAGAGTAATTAAGGCTTGTTTTATTATTTAGAAAATAGTTTCTATAGGCTTTTAAATATAACTTTACACTGCGTGACTTTTTACCTGTTTAGGAATCACGAATATTTAATGTAGTTTGAGAATAGAAAGATTATAGAAGGAGTTTCGATTAAAATAAAAAATAATAAGAAATTTATCTTTGCGAGAGAAACCAGGTAGTATAAATAACTTAAATGTTTAAATTATAGGAAGTATAGGAGTTATTTATATGAAACGAATTTTGGAGGATGATATAATTATACTATGGTTAAATTATACAAATAATTCAAAATTAGTATTAAAATTCATGATTTTATATTGGGTATGGATAAGGATAAATAAGGGGGGTATTTGAAATGAAAGCTGATGCTGTTTTTGAAGGTGGAGGAGTACGTGGAATTGGACATGTTGGTGCAGTTACGTTCTTAGAAAAACAAGGTTATCACTGGAACAAGTTAGCAGGGACATCTGCTGGTTCTATTATTGCTGCACTTCTTGCTAGTGGATATTCGGGACAAGAATTAAGTAGTATTATGCATCAAATGGATTACAAAAGAGTTCCTGGTAAGAATTGGGTAGAAAGTATTCCTGTGGTAGGGAAAGGGATAGCGGTATGGCGAGAACTGGGTATATACGATAATGATTATTTAGAAAACTTTATAGAAAATTTACTGGTTAAAAAGAAGATTTATTCTTTTGCTGATCTGCCAGAGGATAATCTTAAAATTATTGCTTCTGATGTTACTGACGGAAGAATGATAGTCTTCCCAGATGATTTAAATTATTATGGTGTATCTAAAGATAAAATGTCAATTGCAAAAGCTGTAAGGATGAGCTGTACTATTCCGCTTTTCTTTAAACCAGTGAAATGGGTAACCAATAAAAAAAGTTGCTATGTGGTGGATGGAGGCTTACTTAGTAATTATCCTGTTGATATATTTGATAGGAAAGATGGTTTACCACGGTGGCCAACATTTGGTTTCCGTTTGTCACAGGAGAATATTTCAGCTACGTCAGTTAATATCGATAGACCTATTAGTTATGGAAGAGCTATTGTTCAGACAATGGCACAAGCACATGATATGAGGCATGTAGATAAACATTCAGAAGTTAGAACTATATTTATTCCTACAGAAACTGTTACTAGTACTCAATTTAGTCTAAGTGAAAGTGAGCAAAAGTTTTTATATGAAGCAGGATATAATGCTGCTAAAAAGTTTTTTAGAACTTGGAACTTTGATGAGTATAAGCAACAGTACAGGAGAGGTTAGTTTAGTGAAAATTATAAATTCTACCACTGATAATATAGAATTAAGTAAAAAATAAATGGACATAATACAACGTAAAACTAATTTACTAGGAGGCTAACAGAATGAAAAAAATCCATGAGGTAATTGATAGAATTAGTATACTTGAATGTCCAACAGGTGAGGTGGAAAATAGAGTTACAGAAATACTGGAGGATTATGGAGTTGCAGAGAAGAATAAAATAAATGTTAATAGAGACAAGAGTTGTGACAGAGATGAAGCTCAAGCATATCGAGTTGATATAGCTGGAGAAAACCAATCTATTGTAGTTTTAGCCCAATCTGGTATGGATGATTATGTGGCAAAGGTAGTTGATGTCTATAGTAAATGATAAATGTGTCTACTGGTATTAAGTGCAAAGTTTGAATGGACAATTTTAAAAGTTGTGCATAAAAGCATGGTTTTATAATAGCTGTTATTTAATTTTACAATTGAAGAATAATATTAACTAATGATGCACATTAGTTAGCATATATAGGCATGATTACATATAAGTTAGGTAATCATGCCTATAGTTTTGTTAAGGAAAATATATTCCATCCTATGGTATGAGGTGGTAGTGCGACTTGTTTCTAACAAGTAATCTCTGATAAAGATTACGAAACTAGATAGTTGATTGTACAGCTAAACTAATCTATCGAAATCCAAGGGGAAGTACCTTGGTCATACAGAATTCATATCGTTGATGGCGTATCGAAGCCAGAGATAGTATGAATGCTAAGACTCCACTATGCAGTGGTTATCTGTTAATAGTCATTGTGTAAAGCGTGGTGAAGACACCTTTGAAAAACCTAAACCTAGTAATAGGCATGGAAGAGTATAAAGGTGGGCATCCGTAAACTATGGTGACGTAAGAAAGTTGTGTTTGACGCTCCGTAACGACCAGCCGGTGAAAACTGGAAGCTAAGGATATTTTGTAATGAGCTTGCCACTTTCATTACAATCTTACATTCGAAATAATGTAAGACGACTCTGCATAACTAGAATTCAAACAGAGTTGAGATACCTCGGAGTAGAGCAACCACCTACGGTTTACTTTAAAAAGGATAGATAGATTGGAACAAGTGAGAGCCTATATGTGGAGTTTGACAGAACAATGAAGCATTTAGGAAGTCAGAGGTGTCGTAGTAGTCTGAGCTAGGGAAAGCCTAGTACATGGCGAAGGACACCAGACAAATAGATACAACAAGGTATTAATGAAGTTGAATAATCGGTGAAATAATCCGTATGCAACCACAGATTAAATTAGAAAGTAGGTGATAATCTGTGCATATAAGCAGCAACTTCAATTCTGAAAAAGAATTAAATGAAAAGCTAGACTTTATTTACATGCAAAGCAAATTAAATAAGACATTCACCGGTCTAATGGAAGTAGCTTTTAATGAGGTTACAATTATTACTGCCGTTCATAATATTAAATCTAATAGTGGTAGTAAAACTCCTGGAACTGATAGAAATACAATAGATAAGTATTTACAAATGTCAAAGGAGGAAGTTATTAGCCTAGTTAAAAAGAGTGCTTCCAACTACAAACCTAAACCTGCAAGAAGAGAATATATACCTAAGAGTAATGGTAAGAAAAGGCCACTAGGAATACCAACTGTAATTGATAGAATCATACTGGAATGTATTCGCATAGTAATAGAACCAATCTGTGAGGCAAAATTCTATCCTCATAGTTATGGTTTTAGACCTTACCGAGCTTGCAGTCATGCTATAGCATCTATTGTTCATGTAATATCCTCTACGAGCAAAGATATTCCGCATTACGTTATTGAAGGTGATATCAAAAGTTATTTTGATAACATCAATCATAAGGTGTTGATAAATAAGCTCTGGAAAATGGGAGTACATGATAAGCGGATGTTATGTTTGATTAAGCTTATGTTAAAGGCAGGATATATTGAGAGAGATTTGTTCTATCTCACTGAAGCAGGAACGCCACAAGGAGGAATTATTTCTCCATTATTAGCTAATGTATATCTAAATAGTTTCGACTGGATGATAGGTCGTATGTATCAAGAGCCAAAGGGAATTGAAACTAAAAACGACCGTTCACATTGCCGAGAGAAACTAAGGAGAACAGGCATTAAACCTAAGTATTTAGTTAGATATGCAGATGATTGGGTGATATTAACAACATCTAGGCAGGAAGCAGAAAGATTACTGCACTATATCAGAAGATATTTCAAACATAAATTGAAGCTTGAATTATCGGAGGAAAAGACAGTAATTACAGATATTAAGTGCGAAAAAGTTAAATTCTTAGGATTTGATGTATTAGCTGAATTACCTAGAAAAACACCTTCTAAACCAAATCCTAAAAAGGTTGTTGGAAAAGCTATTCCTAATACGGAAAAAGTAAAACAACAAGTTAAGGATATATGTAGGGAAATAAAGAAGCTAAAAGCAATACCTAAAGACATAGACCAAGCAATACAAATTGAGAAAATCAATTCTAAGATTGTTGGAGTATGTGAATACTGGAAAAGCAGTATATGTAGTAAAACTTTCAATTATATTGACGATAAAGTTAGAAGAAGTTGCATGAGAGTATTCCCTAAACTGCAAAGTAATTGGAAAGAAATCAAGCTTAATCTACTAATCAATAGACCAGAAAGACATGCCAAATATAACGGAAGAACATTTGCAATACTTGTAAATGATAATCAACATATAGGCATAACAAGAGCTAACATAACTGCTAGTCAATGGGGAAAAGTATTTAAGCAGAAGATGACACCCTATTCTTTAGAAGGAAGAGAATTATATCAAACCCAAAATAGCAAAGCTAGGAAAATGGCACTGGATAGACCACCCATGTATGATACAGATATTCTTCTAATTAATAAAAATAGAGTTACTTATAACTTTGAATATTACATGAATAGAGAATATGCCTATAACAGAGATAAATATAAATGTAGATGCTGTAGTAAGTCACTACACTTTGGAAATAGGCACTGTCATCATATTAATACAAAACTACCACAGGATAAAATCAATAAACTTACCAATCTAGCCTGGGTATGTAATGAATGTCATAACTTGATTCATCATCAAGGAAATATAGAGCATGTAGACATTAAAACTAGAAATAAGATACTTAAATTCAGAACAAAACTTTATGAATACCAAGTTGTTTAAATAGTAATCGTGAGGTTACTGTCTAATGAAAAGCGAGTGAGCTAAGCAAATCTATTTGTTGGAAAGCGGTATGCGGTGAAAGTCGCACGTACCGTTTGGGTGGGGGGAAAACTCAGAGATAACCTCAAAGAGTTACCTATCCACATCTATAGAATTGTATGATAAACTTTAAAATAACTACATCAATAAAATAAATTAGAAAATATACCACACATTTTGGTGCAATAAATGTGGAGATGACTATTTTGAAAAGACTTATACTTCATAATGAAAGGGGAAGGTGTTATGGTTTGGCTTGACCGTATGAATTCTGCAATTAACTATATTGAAGAAAATCTTGATGGCGAGATTGAAATGGGAGAAGTGGCACGTAGAGCGTGTTGTTCAGAATATCACTTTACTCGTATGTTTTCATTTATTACCGACATTCCGTTGAATGAGTATATTAGGCGAAGAAAACTTACATTGGCTGGATTTGAGCTTAAAAATAGCGACATTAAGATCATTGATCTTGCCAACAAATATGGTTATGATTCTCCTAATTCATTTACTAGGGCATTTCAAGGAATGCATGGTGTTACGCCATCAGAGGCACGTATACTAGGAGTCGAAATAAAATCCTATGCACCTATTTCCTTTCTTATTACAATTAATGGAGGTATAGGTATGAACTATAGAATTGTTGAAGAAGATGCTTTAACATTATTCGGGATATCACTTACTACAAGGAGAGAAGAATCATTTGAGACTATTCCAGATTTTTGGAACAAATGTGAAGAAGAACGCATCACTTATAAAATTGTTGAGGCTGGTCATGGTAATGAAAGGACGTTGTTAAAATCGGTTTTATATGATATGGATAACGAAATGATGAAGTATATGATTGGTTTAGATATGCCAGAGGAAGGAGTTTCTGATGAATTTGAGGTTGTTACTATTCCTGCTAAGACATGGGCAGTATTCCCACTTGTGCTTGAAAAACCAGAAGATAGCATTACATCTATATGGAAGCGTATATTCACTGAATGGTTTCCGAATTCTGGCTACGAACTAGATGAAGGATCGTGGCAAGAGCGTTGCCATTGGAGAGATGACGGAAAGATGATAGTAGAAGCTTGGGTGCCAGTAGTCAAAAATTAACTAAATATCATTATCATTGATGAGTATAGGATAAAAGCTTAAAGGTAAACAAACTACTATATAGGAAATGAAGAATTTTTTAGTTGTGAGTTATTGGTAAAAATGCATAAAATTTTCGGTTGATTTGATATAATATAAATTTGTGAGGCTTAGTGTTTTTGCACTAAGCTTTTATTAAAGAAATCATTTTATAAACATTGTTAAGCCTCAACTATTGTAGTACAGAAATAAAAAAAGGTAGTACTCTAATTAAGGATAAATTATATATTTAAAATCAGATTTAAAGTGGTGGAAATATGAAGATATCAATTGAACAGATAGATAGAGAATTCGATGAGGAGATAATTATAAAATGTCATGAGGTTAATGATAATATCCTAAAAATATTACATAAGTTGAAAAGTGAAAAATCGGTGTTACTTGGCTATAGAGAAGATAATATCCACAGGATAAACCTTATTGATGTATATTATTTTGAAACTGTGGATAATAAAGTGTTTATTTATTGTAAGGATAAAGTTTTTGAAGTAAAGGAAAAGTTATATGAGCTTGAGGAAATATGCCAAGGAAAGAAGTTTTTTCGTGCATCAAAATCTACCATTCTCAACTTAACTAAAATTTCATATATAAGGCCATCCCTAAGTGGAAGATTTGAAGCAAGGCTTGATAATGGAGAGAAGATTACTGTTTCAAGACAATATGTTCCTATATTAAAAAAGATGTTGGGTTTATAGGAGGAGAAGGTACATGAATTTAATAGAGTTTATTAAAAAATTAATTAGAGATTTTTTTATTATATTTGCACTTATTGTAATTTCTTTAACTATAACACGCCAAATTTTCCAGCCCAATGATTCTATTGAACTAAGGGATATGTATATATATATGATTTGTTCCTTAATAGTTGATTTGCTAAGTTTGATTTTTTATTCTGAAAGAAGCATCTCTGAAAAGGAAATGTGGATTAGGAGAATTATTCATTTTTTTGTATTAGAGGCAGCATTATTGATTCTAGCTAACTTGGTTGGCTCTATTAGTGGAATCGGTGGTATAGTTTTATTACAGTTTCAGATAGCTGTAATCTATATTTCTGTACTTTTTATTTCTTGGACTTATGATAAAAAAACTACTGATAAAATTAACGAAAAATTAAAGGCTATGAGAGATGAATTATAGTTATAAAAAGAATAAATTATATAAATTCTAATAATGTCTTTAAATAAATTTATATATTGGTTATGCAACTTACCTCTCTCATTTTGCAGCTTACTTAGTTGTAGTTGCAGGATACTGTTCATCGTATATACATTAGAAAAATCATGATGTATTTTATTTTTATAGATAAATTATATATGTTTCAATAATAAAAGTTAAAATCTTTGAGCTAATTATCAATAGCAGAACAAATTATTAATAATTACTTAAACCTAGGTTTTATGGTGAAAAAATAATGGAACTTATATATCTATAAAATTAAAGAATAGAGAGGAAAAGCATTATGGGAACAGTGATACTTACTATTGCAGCAGTGATAGAGATAATTTTTGGAATATACTGCTTTAAAAGAAAATCCAATGAAAAGAAAATGAGAAACATAATTCGCATAAGTACGTTTATAGTATTTTTTTTATTTATATTGTTGTCTATTATTCAGTGGAGCTTTCAGTGGAAGCCTTTAGCAGTTATATTATTTATATGGTCAGTAATTAGCGTTATATCTTTGGTACGCAGAAGAGAATGTAAAAAGCAATATAGGACTTCACGTATAATTATCAAGGGACTTTCTATGTGGGTTACTATATTTTTAGCTGTTAGTCCTGCATTAATATTCCCACAATACAAGCTTCCTGAAACTACAGGTAAATATAAGATAAAAGCAGCGACCTATACTTTTAAAGATAATAATCGTATTGATACTTTTAGTAATACTAATGAGAAAAGAGAAGGTACGGCAGAGTTTTGGTATCCTGAAGAAGCTACAGGAAAGTGTCCTTTAGTAATATTCTCTCATGGAGCCTTTGGAGTAAAAACCAGTAATACTTCTACTTTTAATGAGTTAGCTAGCAACGGATATGTAGTATGTTCTATTGATCATCCACATCACTCTTTAATCACTGTGAATGTTGATAAAAAAGTTACGATGGTGGATAAAAATTTTATGAAGGAAGTCAATGATGTTAACAATGATATTTATGATGCTGAGACTGAGTACAAGCTTCAGCAGAATTGGCTAAAAGTTCGTACTGATGATATAAATTTTATCATTGATACAATTCTTCAAAAGGTAAATGAAGGTAACAGTGATAAGGTTTATCAACTTATCGATACTAGTAAAATTGGTTTGATAGGTCATTCCTTAGGGGGAGCAGCCAGTGCACAAGTGGGAAGAGAGCGAAATGATATCGGAGCTATTATAAATCTTGATGCTGATTTACTTGGTGAGTATATAGGCTTTGAAAATGGTAGGTGTAGAGTTAATGATAAGATTTATACCGTTCCGATACTAAGTATATATAGCGACGATATGAAGCGATTGTATGAAAAGATAACTGATCCAGATATCATTATACCCCAAAGACTTATATTAGCTACTGCACCTAATTCCTTCGAAGTTTATTTTGAAGGCACAAATCATATGAGCTTTACGGATCTTCCTATAGTTTCACCGTTACTTACGAGAATGATAAGTAGCACTGCTAAAAATAAGATTGGAAAGGAAGAGGCAGATAAATATTATGTCATTGAAAAAATGAATGATATAGCATTAGAGTTTTTTGACTGCTATCTAAAGCAAGAAGGAAGTTTTAAGCCTGAAGATAAATATTAAAAATAAATAAAACTCTTGCTTTTGACGTAGCGTCAAGTGATATGATTATATTATGAGGATCCTCTAAAATATGTAAGGAGTTTTAAAAATGATGTTACCTATTTCAATTAATAAACTTTCACAGCAATTAGGATTAACAAGTCGTACTTTACGTCACTGGGAGTCAGAAGGATTATTTAAAAGTAGCCGTGATTATGAATCAGGGTGGAGAATTTATGATGAGGAAGCGATTTTAGCTATAAGGATTATCACTTATCTCAGAAAGTTGAATATTCCATTAAAGGATATAAAGTTGATATTGGACACTAAAGACTTAAAAATAGTCCAGAGAATTATAAAGAATCAGTTAACTTCCATTGCTAAAAGTACTAATGAACTAATAGAGCATAAGAGTATATTAAATGATTTCTTAAATTCTTTAATGAATTTTAATCAGCATAATACAGGTAACTCATTAGAAGAGCTTAGTCATATTTTTCACAATATATTAGAAGATAGTAAAGGTGAAAAACAGGAGGATATTAAAATGATTGATAATGAAACAAATTCAGTAAACGCTGATAATAATAACGTGAGGTTCATAACGCTTCCGCCAATGAGAGTAGCTTATAACATAGCTGTTGGAATCTCACCAGAAGATGAAGCAATAGCACCAGTGGTAAAATGGGTAGAAGAATCAAAGCTTATGGGAATTACAAGATTACTTGGTGGAAATGTTAAGCCCTTTCCAAGTGAGTCAAGTCCCGAATATGGATATGGAATGTGTGCAGCAATACCAGAAAGTGTTGAAATTCCAGCACATTTAAAAGAAATGAGACTTCCAGGTGGCTTGTATGCTGTAATGCCAAGTAGTGATGATATTTATGGTTCATGGCAATTATTGATGAAGCAGCTTGAGGAGAATAATGAATATAAACCAGATAGTTCTAGGTTGTGTTTTGAAGAGCATATAAGAAATGATAATGCGGATGGACAAGGTAGCCAGTTTATACTTAATCTATTAGAGCCTGTAAAGAAGAGATAGGTTAATTAAAAAATTTAACGCTAATGTAAAAACTTTATTTAAGTAGGACATTGAAAGAAATAATGTATGTTAAAAGCTGTATTGGTATCAGATGCATTTTTATATTCCAATAGGACATGACAATAGACATAAGCCACAGGAGTGTTTTCTGTTATGAGTCTTTATATAAAGGCTCCTTTTTTTATTACATAATTTATAATCAATTAAAGTTTCACGTTTTGTAGCTATATTCCATGGATGCCCAGTTAAAGCTTTATGAGGACAAGCGTCAATGCATACATTACACTCTGGCGGACATTTACTTTTTGTAATTGGATTTCCTATTGGTAAATCAGAATTAATTAGTATTGCAGAGAGTCTTACCCTTGGTCCATACATTTCTGTGATTAAAACACCATTCTTGCCTATCCAACCTAAACCTGCATTAACACTTGCAAATTTGAATGAGAATGGTGCAAGGAGAGTTTCTTCATTTGATTGTGCAACAGGTGGTATATAATATTGAACTTTATGTTTTTCCAATATAGTAGTAATGTCTTCTAATAACAAGTTAATCTTATCACGTGCATTGCATATCAAGTTTTCAAGCTTATCTTCTTTGTAATGATATATATTTAATAACTCTGCATGAGGAACAGCTAAAACTAATGCACACTTATAATCTGATTTATATTCACTAAACTCTATATTTGAAATACCAAATAGAATATCAGAATTTTTCTTAAAAACTTCCGTAATATTATTGTAGAGACCACTCATACATATATCTCCTTTATATAATTTAGTTGGTGGTTTTTCAATATTTCATATATTATAACACAATTATGTGTTTGTTTGTCAGTTAATTTTCACCTTGTTTATCTATCAAGTGTTGCATACGAAATTGCTTTGGTGTTACTCCTGTTTTCTTTTTAAAGGTACGTATTAAGTGACTGCAATCAGCAAAACCAGTTTCTTGACTTATATAGTTAAGGTCAAAGCTGGTGAACAGCAATAAATCCTTAACCTTACTGATTCTTATAAATTCAATATAGTCCTTGCAGGATTGGCCGTATAATTCATGAAATTTCTTTGCAAAGTAAGAATAACTCATATGGCACATTTCTGCTAAAGCTTCAACCCTTAAAGACTCATGGGAATGCTCGTCGATATATTGCAAAATTGTGTATAAGGAATCTGAATTAGAAGGCATTAATGCAGTGTTAGTTGTATCAAATCCTCTTCGTCTCCAAATTCTAAGAATTTCTATTAATAAAGAGGAAATTAAAGCTTGAAATCTTATATCATAGCCGTAATCTTTATTTTTTACTTCTTCAATGCAACTATTAAATAAATTGTCCAAAGGAAAGTCTTTAAAAGCTTGTGAAGAAAGAAAAATAGGTGCGGTAGGGTTATCTACGGCGTATTTAAAAATTGAACTAAGTTTTGGTGTGTAGCTGCTATTTAATCTAAGGGTATTTATATCAAATTTAAGCACTGCATATTTTAACTGTTGATGAGAATTTGTAAAAATTGAATGTACTGATTGCGGATGAAATAGAATTAAATCTCCAGATTCTAATACATATTCTTCACTGTTGCAACTTATTATTGCAGTTCCTTTAATCATAAAAATAATTTCCATAAAATAATGCCAGTGAGCTTTTATCGGAAATACGTTGTATTTTGTATCAAAGAAAAAGGCTTCAAAAGGTGAAGTTAAGATGTTTCCTTCCTCAAATAAATAATTCATAGTAGCCTCCTAAAATAGATTTGTTCTATTTTTAAATAATTGTATTATATCAGATAAAGGATAGAATTGTTATAGTTAAGGTAGATAATTCAAGGACATGGAATAAAATAATTTAAATTTTTCTTAAAGATAAGGAAGGGAAGAAGACTATGGAATTTATTAAGGGATTTACTTTTGCACCTTTTGCTAAAAGAGGCAGTTATACAAAGAAAGAAGCTTATAAGAGTTTGGACAATTTAAAAGAAAGAGTTGGAGTTAATTTTATAATTTTAGTACCGAATGGACTTCAGGATACTGCTCAATCAGAAGAGATTTGTTATACTTCTAATTCAACAGTATCTGATGAAGAATTAATAGATATGATAGAATATGCTAAAAAAATAGGTCTTAGAGTAGCACTTAAACCAACAGCTAATTGTAAAAATGGAACCTGGAGAGCTCATATAAATTTTTTCGATGAAGAAGTTCATTGCGAGCCAAAATGGAGTAAATGGTTTAAATCATATACAGATTTTCAACTTCATTATGCCAACCTTGCTGAAAAAACAGGCTGTGAAATGTTTATTGCAGGTTGTGAGATGGTCATGTCAGAGCGTAGAGAGGAAGAATGGCGTAAGCTTATAGCAGATATTAGAGGAGTTTATCATGGGTTAGTATCGTATAATACTGATAAATATCAAGAGCATAATGTGAAGTGGTGGGATTGTGTAGATATAATTTCTTCAAGTGGATATTATCCTCTTAAGGATTGGGAAAAGGAATTAGATCGTATAGAAAAAGTAGTAAAAAAATTTAATAAACCATTTTTCTTTGCAGAGGCAGGCTGTATGTCAACAAAGGGTTCTTCATCAACTCCAAATGATTGGAATATGGAGGGGGAAGTTGCTTTAGAGGAACAAGCACAGTGGTATAAAGCTATGTTTGAGGCGTCACTAAAACGTCATTGGGTATCTGGTTTTGCTATGTGGGATTGGGCATGGAATCAATACTCTTTAAACAAAGTAGAAGCTGATAAAGGCTATGATGTATATGGAAAGCCAGCAGAGAAAGTGATAAAGAATTACTATGATGCGGTGGTGAAATAGTGGAGAAGTCAGAGCAGACAGAGAAGTATAAGTTAGGACCATCGGAGGAAGCACTTTTAGAAAACTTTAGACGTAACAAGAATCATACTTTAAAAACCCTCATTGGATTGTATAAAGGTCATTACTTGAAGTTGTTTTTCTCAGTTGTGTTTTTTATAATTAAACATTCATCCGTATGGGTGTTGCCAATTGTAACCTCAAATATTATCAATGCAGCTACTAACAGAGGAGAAAACGCAGTAAAGGTAATTATTATTAACGTCATTGTAATCCTTGTTATGGTAATACAAAATGTACCAACCAATTATATTCATACTGTACTTTATGCAAAAGCCATAAGAAGTATAGAAAGAGACCTTAGAAGCTCACTTGTAAGGAAGTTGCAGCAACTTTCTATTGCATATCATAATGAAATGCAGTCAGGAAGATTACAATCAAAGATTATGCGTGATGTAGAGCAGATTGAAAATTTATCAGCGCAGATTTTTATAACAATACTAAGTATTATGCTAAATATAGTTGTAGCATTAAGTATTGTCATTTTTAAGAGTTTAACAGTATTCCTATTTTTTCTTGCGACAATACCTGTGGCTGTACTTATTATTGTGGTATTTAGAGGGAAGATTAAAAGATACAATAGTGATTATAGAAAAGAAATGGAAGAAACCTCTGTTCGTGTAATGGAAATGGTAGAATTAATTCCTGTTACAAGAGCTCACGGATTAGAAAAACAAGAGACAAAGAAGATGGATAACCAACTGATAAATGTGGCTAAAAAAGGTTTAAAGTTAGATATTATTCAATCATATTTTTCATCTATTAGTTGGGTTGCCTTTCAGGTCTTTCAAATAATTTGTCTTGGGTTCACAGGATATTTAGCAGTTAAGGAGTATATTACAGTAGGAGAGGTTGTAATGTACCAGACTTATTTTGCATCTATTGTAGCGCAGGTTTCTGGTGTTATTACATTATTGCCTACTATTGCAAAAGGTTTAGAATCAGTCAATTCTGTTGGTGACATATTACTTTGTGATGATATAGAGAATAATCGTAAGAAAAAGAAAATCAAGAGCATAACTGGTGAAGTTACCTTTAAGAACGTGAATTTTCAATATAAAGATAGTGAAACTCCAGTATTGCAGAATTTAAGTTTTTCAATAAGACCTGGGGAGACTATAGCCTTTGTAGGACCTTCAGGAGCAGGAAAATCAACAATTTTAAACCTTGTAATCGGATTTTTCCAAGCTTCAGCAGGACAAGTGTTCATTGATAGTGAAGATATAAAGGATATAAATTTGCCAAGTTATCGCTCGCATATTGCCGTTGTACCTCAAAATGCTATTTTATTTTCTGATACTATTAGAGAAAATATTCTTTATGGTACAGATGATATATCGGAGGAAGAATTAGATAAAATAATTAAGGCAGCAAACTTAGAAGAATTGATTGAATCTTTACCAGAAGGCTTAGATACAAAAATCAATGAGCATGGTAGCAATCTTTCTGGAGGACAACGCCAGAGGATTTCTATAGCCAGAGCTTTTGTTAGGAATCCTAAAATATTGATTCTCGATGAAGCAACATCTGCACTAGACAGTATTTCAGAAAAAAAGATACAAGAATCCATTGAAAGACTTGTAAAAGACAGGACAACTTTGGTTGTTGCTCATAGATTATCTACAATTAGAAATGCAGATAGAATTGCAGTTATTGGCAATGGTGGTTTGCAGGAGATAGGTAATTATGATGAATTAATGGAAAAGAAGGGTGAATTCTATAAATTGAAGAAGTTGCAGATGTAATTTAAGATAAGTAAAAAACTAGGAGGTCGAATGTAATGAAAGAAAATGAAAAACTAAAGGTATATCCATTATCTGATATAGAATATTTAAAGATTCATGGAAGAACGACGAAATGTCTTTCACCATTAACAGTGTTTTGGACAGGTGGCGGTATTGAATTAAATGTTAAGGGTTCTGAACTTTGGGTTGAGGTAGAAGTAGATTATGATATTTATGAACCTTGGATTAGTGTAGTTATCAATTCTGCTCCTGTAAGCAGACAAATGTTAATATCAGGTAGATATTGGGTTTGCTTATTTAGAGGTATGAGTGAAGGTATTGTAAAGAATCTTCGCATTATAAGAGATGTTCAGGCAATGAGTGCTGATCCTAGCTGTTCTTTAAAAATACATGCAGTGAAGTTCGATGGAGAATTTCTACCAGTAGAAGAAAGACTATATAAATTTGAGTTTATAGGAGACAGTATTACTTCTGGTGAAGGAATAATAGGAGCTAAAGTTGAAGACGATTGGATTTCTATGTGGTTTAGTGCAGTATATAACTATACAGCAATGACAGCAGCAGCTTTTAATGCAGAATATAGAGTAATTTCTCAAAGTGGATGGGGCGTCTTTACTAGCTGGGATAACAACCCATATTGTAATATCCCTAAGTACTATGATAAAGTTTGTGGACTTTTAAATGGAGAAAAGAATGAAGCTTTAGGGGCCTTTGAAGAAAATGATTTTGAATCTTGGCAACCAGATGTGGTGGTAGTTAACCTTGGAACCAATGATATGGGAGCTTTCAATTCTCCAGAATGGAGAGACGAAGCAACAGGTGAAAGTCATAAGCAACGTTTAAATGATGATGGAACCTTTAATGAGGAAGATATAAAAGCTTTTGAAAATGCAGTGGAAGGTTTTCTTGTTAAGCTTAGAAAACACAATAGAACTGCAAATATTGTATGGGTCTACGGAATGTTAGGCTCAATAATTATGCCAGCAATTTATCGTGCAGTGGATAATTATAAGAAAAATTCAGGAGATATTAAAGTTTCTGTTTTCCAACTTCCAAATACTACAGATGAAGCTGTAGGCTCAAGAAATCATCCGGGAAGGTTATCCCATGAGAGGGCAGCAAAAGAGTTGATTGGGTATATTAAAGAGGTTTTAGTGAACCGATAATATATAAAATGGATAATAGACTGAAAGATTAGCTTTAACTATATTAGTTAGGGCTTTTTTTTATTGTATAGTTCATATACATACTTTTACCTGTATAAACAAGATGAAGAAGATAAGAAAAAATATCATTAATACGGATATCTTTTTCTTTGTAGCAATTTGCTTTTTTAGCACTCATAACATTAAGTTGATTAACAAAGTTTATGATATATTTTATATAATCATTTTCGTTAGTTTGTGGTATATTGTTCATATAAACAAATCCCCTTAGGTATGATATTTTTGTATTTATGCTTATTTGAATTATATCATTTCTAAGAGGATTTTTCTGTATTTGAATGCTTAAAAACCTTTATTTTTGAATAATTTAAGCTATATTCTCATTTGCGAAGTTTGAGTATAATTACATATTAGTTACCCTTGAGTATTTATACCGATAAATTTGTTTAATGCTGTACTATCTGATTTCTCAACATATCCAAAGCTAATATTTATATTTTTATTGGTGGCTTGATTCTTAAAGAAATCAATAGTTACTGATTCTTCAAACTTCAATATTATAAATTAATTTCATAATTATACCATAGAAAAAATTTTCTTAGTATTTTTTATTGAATATTACTTCCATATATATCTTCTTTGGTTAAATATCCACTTTTTATAAGAACCTCATCTATATTATCCTTGTCTACAAACACTGGTGTAATAAGAATTGATGGTATATGATTTTTGCCATTATACATCCATTCGTCCGTTAAAACCTTTTCTCCATTACCTAATTTTATTGCAACATCTATAGTCTTCCTTGCCGATTCTCTAGTATCTTTGAATAGAGTCATTGCTTGAGTTCCTTTAATTATCCTACGAATAGCAGACAATTCTGCATCCATCCCTGTTACTACTACCTTACCTGCTAATCCTTGTTTTTGTAACACTTCAATTGCAACACCTGCTATAGAATCATTTGGAGCCAATATAGCATCAATCTTATTATTAGAAATTAAAGCATTTTCCATAAAACTCGAAGCGATCTTCGGACTCCAGTCTTTAATTGAACCTACTGCAACTATTTTTATATTTCCTATAATAACTAGAGGGGTTATAAAGTCCATTGCACCATCCTTTAAAAAGGTATCATAAGGTAAGTCTGCATACATAATAATATAATTTCCTTTAGGTACTTTCGTAATAAGAAACCGTCCTTGAATTTGTCCTGCTCTCAAGTGATTGAAGCCAACAAAAATATCTATGTCAGTATTTATTATAAGTGCTTCATAAGTTACTAACTTCACTCCTGCATTCCTAACCATTTCAACCATAGCTCCTGCCGTTTTTACATCTACAGCTACCAAAATTAATATATCTATGCCTTGTGATATTAGATTCTTTACTTGTGAAATTTGCTTAACTACATCATATTCACAAATTTCTATCTTAAGAGTAACTTTTTTTTCTTTAGCATATGCTTCCATAGCTTTCCTATCCCTAACCCATCTCTCATCTCTTTGAGTAGGTAAAGATACGCCTATTACTAATTCTTCTCTAGCTTCAAGTTTATTTAGAAAACAACTTTGACTAATATATTCTTGTACTTGTATTGTTTCTTCTATATTAAAAATATCATCAACATAACAAACTGGTATAAAAAAACTATTTGGTATAGCTAAATACATATTCATCACCTATTTATTAAATCATTTACTTAATATCAATTTACTATATTTGCAACGCTTTAATACTCTCGAACATTAAAAATTATATATTATTATAAGTATTGTATATGTTACTGCAAATTTAATTTGTGGAAAAACTTTAATTTTCATCATTCTCCCCAGCATGTAAGATTAAATTATACTGTTATATTTCTATATTAATTACTTGGAAAATATACATAATATGGGGGATAAAAAATACTAGTCTATTCCATTTGCTGTCCCTACTAACAACAGCAGAAATAATATCAATTACTTTATGTTTAACCTTGGACTCTTATCTAGCGTCATATAAAAAGGGGAAATTGTTAAGTATAACCATTGATTCGTTTAACTGTACAAAGTTCTCTTTGTGTAATGACTGTATAACACTTTTATGTTTCTATTGAAATATTAGGATAAAAGCTGAAACTATGATAAAATTAATATAAAATTGGTCGATATAATAAACTACAATAACTTTTCGAGGAGGAACTATGGAGTACAATAAGTTAAACATAAACTCAAAGAAAGCTTGGTTTATAGCAAGAGCAATACCAACAATAATAATTTCAGCTATATTAATAGGCGGAGATTACTACCTAACAAAAAAGGGAGATTTCTTTAATGATACGAGTAGTTTACTAGCCAATATAGCAATAGGGGTAATAATATTCTTAATGCTTTTAAATACAATAGTATATCCATCACTGGAGTACAAGCAATGGCGTTATATAATAACAAAAGATAAAATAGAGTTTTCAGAAGGTATATATTGGATTAGTACTGTTGTAATTCCTATAGTAAGGGTTCAACATATCAAGATTAATCAAGGTCCTATAAACAGAAAATTTAACTTAGCGAATCTTCATATCTATACTGCAGGAGGAAGTTATAGAATTCCTAATATCGAGATGAAGAAAGCAGAAGAAATAAGTGATTTCTTAAAGGACAAGGTTAAAGAAAAGGTGACAGAAAATGATAGATAAACCTACTAGAAATCATTGGATCATCATAATACAAGACCTAATTAAGTCAATAAGATCACTTATTGTATTTATAATAGCGGTAGTATCTGTTAGAGGAAAATATACGATTCCTTGTGGGATAATATTTGTAATTGGTTTAGTGTTTATGGCAATAAAAAGATGGTATAACACCGTGTATTATGCTAAGGATAATATATTATTTTATAACACTGGCGTATTTGAAATGTCTAAGCAAGAAATACCTTTTGATAAGATAAGTACCATAGATATAGGGCAAAGCTTACTTGATAGGATTTTTGGTATTTGTACTGTGAAAATTGATAGTGGAAGTACTGCTAACAAAGATTCAGAGTTCAAGATAAAAACATCATATGAAATAGCTGAAAAGCTTAGAGATACTATATTGAATGTTCAAGATGAGAATACAAATTTTGAGGATATTGAAGAAGGTAAAAAAGAAAACACTATCAAAAGAGTTATTACGATAAAAGAAATTGTTAAGTATGCAGTAACCAAAGGAAAATTAGTTTGGGCTATGGGAGCTTATTTTGCTGTTATGAATTTTGCAGATGATATAGAAAAGTTTACAGAAACATCTATAATCAAAAACTTAACTGACTCTATCGATATTAATAATTTGTTTTTAGAGAATAGGATAAAGCTTATAGCCATGATATTAGGTATGCTTATAATGGTGTATGTTGTGGTTACTATAGTATCTATTATATTTGAAATAATAAAGATGTATAATTTTACTGTAAAAGTTCAAAATAAAAATTTTAATATAAGCTATGGCTTGCTTAGTAAAAAAGAATATTCTATTCCAATAGAAAAGATACATGCTTTAAAGTATAAGCAGAGTATAATGCAGCAACTTTTAGGGATATATACCTTGGAGGCTATAACCATTGGGTATGGTGATGAAAAAAATGAAAAGGCTATATTATATCCTATAGCAAATGATAAGTTTAAAGAGGAATTTTTATCAAGTATTCTGCCAGAAATGATTTTTTCAGGAGAAGTGAGAAAACCACCTAAAAGTAGCCTAAAAAGATTCATTTTTATGAGAACTTTAATATTTCTAGTAATACTAATAGGATTATATTTTATTATTTATGCTATACCTGTTGAAATTAAGGTAGGTGTTATTGTTGTTATAACTTTATTTAGTATGTTATTAGGTTATTTAAATTATAAAAACACTTCATTAGGAGTGACAGAAAAAAGCATAATAGCAAGCAGTGGTAGTTTAACAAAAACAACGACTCTTATTAAGCAAAGTAGTATTCAATCTATAGAAAAAATTCAAAATCCATTCCAGAGAAAAGCTAAGGTTTGTGATTATAAAATAGATATATACGCAAATGTTTTGGCTGAAGTTGTTAAGGTGAGACATATGGATGAAAGTCTTAATAGCGAACTAGATAAAAATTTAATTATGTAATATTGCTTATAAAGCCCACTTGTGATTTCATTTAACATCACAATGTGGGTTTTTAGATGAAAGTCTATGCTAAGTTTAATACTTTTAAGTTCATAATAATTCTCTATGATTTTATAGCTCTAAGTATGAGATAGAGGATTATTAATCGCTTTCTTCAAGAGATTCAATATACTTATTACCCCAAATTTCCAGTTGTTCTAACACTGGATTGAATGCCTTGCCTAATTCAGTTAGTGAATACTCAACCTTAGGTGGAATTTCTGAATAAACATGCCTATTAACCAATCCGAAATCTTCGAGCATTCTTAACTGCTTTGTTAAGGTCGCTTGAGTAATATCACAAAGCCTTCTTTGTAGTTCTCCATAACGTAGAGTTCCATCATTTAGATGATACACTATTAATATTGACCACTTTCCTGCAAGTACTTTCTGAGCAGTGAAATATGGACATTTTCCAAAAAGATTTTTCGTATTTTCCATGGTATAACCTCTCATTAGTATATTTTTTATACTTACATTAGTAAAAAATCGTACTTGTTGTTTAAAATGTACATGTTATTATTGGTATATGATAAATTTTAGCACAGGTATATAAGGAGTGGAATAATAATTATGGAAAAAGCTTTAGAATTTTTAAAAGAAAGTAGTACTTTTTATTTAGCAACTATGGATGGAGATCAACCAAGAGTAAGACCTTTTGGTGCAGTTTTTGAATACGAAGGAAGATTATACATTGTTACAAACAATACAAAAAAATGCTTTAAGGAAATGATAGAAAATCCTAAGGTTGAAATCTCTAGTATGAATAAAAAAGGACAATGGATTCGTGTTACTGGAGAAGTTGCCAATGACGATAGACGCGAAGTAAAAGAGTTAGCATTTGAAAATTTCCCATTTTTAAAATCTATGTATAACATAGAGGATGGAATTTTTGCGGTTCTGTACTTTACAAAAGGAACAGCTACTATTTCTTCTCTTAAAGGTGAAACTGAAACATTCTCACTATAATACAATATCAACGGATAAGTTTAGTTGGAACATATGTAATTAAGCTATTTCAGTCTTTGGAGATTGAAATAGCTTTTTATATTTATTAATTGTTAATGGTATAATATACATAATAATGAAAATTAAATTTTTGACATTCACAATTATTTTAGTTTAATGGTAATTTATCTTGATTGGTATGAGAATATGTGGAGGAGACATTATGAATTCATTAATTAAAGATGCTGAAGCTTTGCAAGCAGAGCTAGTAAAACATAGAAGATTTCTTCATCAAAATCCGGAGATAGGCTTTGATTTGACTATAACCTCTGAATATGTGTTCAAAACTTTAGAAGCTATGGGATGTAAGCCAGAAAGAATTGTTGGTTCAGGGATAAGGGTATTAATCGGAAAAGGAACTGTAGATAAAACCATTCTTATAAGAGCAGATATGGATGCATTAAATATAGAGGAAGAAGCTGAGGTCCAATTTAAATCTAAAAATGGTAATATGCATGCTTGTGGTCACGATTTTCATACTACTATGTTGTTAGGTGCAGCAAAACTATTAAAGCAAAGAGAAGCTGAAATAGAAGGGTATGTTAAGCTAATGTTCCAGCCTGCAGAAGAAACTATCTATGGTGCTACTTCAATGATAGAAGCAGGAATTTTAGAAAATCCTACGGTCGATGCTGCTATGATGATACATGTCTCAGTGGGGAGTCCAATAGCAAAAGGAACTGTTCTAGTAGCAGAGCCAGGAGCTTCTATGGCGGGGAGTGATTGGTTTAAGGTAACTATAAAAGGAGAAGGAGCTCATGGAGCAATGCCGCAAACTGGGGTTGATCCATTAAATGTAATGGTACATGTCTATTTAGGGCTACAAGAAATAATTAGTAGGGAAATAGATAATCTTGATAATACTGTTTTAACGGTAGGAACTATGCAAGGTGGAACTGTAAATAATGTCATTCCAGATAAAGCTGAATTAAGAGGAAGTCTTCGAACTTTCAGTAAGAACAACAGGGACTTTATTATTAAAAGAATTAGAGAGGTAGCAGAAGGAATTGCTAAAGCATATAGGGCAGAAGCGATTGTTGAAATGTCCAATTATACTCCAGCTCTAATGAATGATGCTAAGAATGTAGCAGTTGCAAGGGAATTTTTATCAAAGTATTTTGGAGTGGATTCTTTTATACCAATGGGAGAGCTAACGCCAGGAGGCAAAAATATGATTTCAGAGGATTTTGCTTTTATATCTCAAGAAGTCCCGTCAGTACAACTTTTTCTTTGTGCTGGTAATTCAGAGGAGGGGTATATCTACCCAATTCATCATCCGAAAGCTATTTTTGATGAGACAGTTCTTTCAAAAGGAGCTGCAGTATATGCAGGGTATGCGATAGAATGGTTAAAGAAGAATATATAGAGAAATTTCAAATCTTAGGTTGGATATATATATTAATAAAAGAAAATAGATATCTAGCCTTGTTGTGAATATTTACAATGTACATCTGCTTTATGTATAATAGAATAAATTATATTTGAAATTAAATACATTAGTGTTAATTTTTATTGATGATATTGAGTAGAACAAATAGATTTAATAAGAAGTAATGGGTAAAATACATGAATTAGGGAGAGTCGCATGTATATTTTTAACGGAGAACATTATGATAATTTTTTTCAAGAAACTGAAGATATATCAATGTATAAAAAATTTGCTAGTAAATATGGGAGAGAAGTACTAGAAATCGGAATTGGTACAGGTAGAATAGCAATTGAGTTAGCTAAAGAAGGCAACAAGGTTATGGGTATAGATTTTTCAAAAGCTATGATTGATATAGGTAAAAAGAAAGCTAAAAATGAAAAAGTTGATATAGAATTTATAAAAGCAGACATGAGAGATTTTTGTGTTGATAAAAAGTTTGATTTAATAATTATACAGATAAATACAATTACTCATTTGCTTACTCTTGATGATATAGAAAAGTTTTTCAACTGTGTGAAGAAGCATTTGAAAGATAGCGGAAGATTCATTATTGATTTCTTCAATCCAATAATCGAGTATTTACCAAAGGAATTTGGGGATGAATTTATCTTTAACAAATATAAGGTTTCTGGGAATCAGGAAACAATAGAAGTATATGCAAGAACTAAGTATCATAGAGAAACACAGGTAACAGAGCATAGATTAAGTTACAGAATAGGTGATAGAGAAATTAGCAATGAAGTCTTAGATATGAGGATATACTTTCCACAGGAGTTAGAGGGCTATTTGAAATTCAATGGTTTTCAAGTTGAGGAGAAGTATGGAACATATGATATGAAAAAATTTTATGCAGAATCTCCAAGGCAGATAATTGTTTCAAAATTGTAAGTTATCTATAAAATCAGTTGCTAGGCAAGTGATATTTATAAAAGTAACGATTAAGTAAGTTATATACCTAAATTAAGTAATAAAAAATAGTAGCAACCAATTGTAGATTGGCGCTACTATTTTTTATTTTGTTAAGGAAAAAACTAGTATAAGCTATTGCACATGATTTTTCTCAAGACAACTTTATGTTGAGTTTGTACAAAAATTATGCAGTTGCATTTATTCTAACATATCCATTTTGTATATTGAATGGAACTTCGTTGAGTTGACCATCTGCAAATACTCCTAGGGGTATTTGCAATGGTGAAGTTGAAACAGATGGAGTCCCTTTTATTTTAAAGTTTATATTAGCAAAAGTACCATCATGTGATATCAATTGTTCTCCCAATGTATCATCGAGAAATGCAAAACGGATTGTATTTCCACTTACAGTATATGATAGGTTCTGTGCCGGGTTTGTTACAATATCACCAGCAGTTATTGAGGACACCTCCAACATATTTGAATCAAAAGATACGCTAAGCTCACAAACTGCTAATTTATTATAAGTTGACACGTTCAGAAAAGTTATAGGAACTGATACGTTAGATCCACATGTGCCTGTAGCAGTACCAACTTTAACATTCAAAATTATATCTGGATGTACAGAATATATGTTTAAATTTGAATTAGTACCATCACTAAATGAAAAAGTTAATATTGTAGTTCCAAAGGGTTGTTTTGCAAGATAATTTTTACTTATAGTAACGTAGTTCCCACTTACGTTAAAATCAGTTCCAGCAATCAGAACTTGGGTACCGTTACTAATTGACTTTAAAGAAGTATTGTTTAAGGTCAACATAACCTTTATGTCAGCTTGCTGAGTTACGTTTTTGTCAAAAGATGCAGTTGTAGGACTGATAGATGGAGGGAGTATTGGAGAAATCGGTGGAGGTCCCCAAACTCTGATTCCAGATATGCATACTACAATTTTATCATTTGTAGTAGGTACTGAACTTATTGGATCAAAGGAATAATCATTTGATTGATTATAATTTGACCAATCTGCTTTTGTTATTCTAGTTTGAATAGATATCTCTTCATTTGGTGCAAGGGTGCTTGCTCCATCTGCAAAACCAATTTCAAGATAAGTATCATAATTAGGTGTGCTATTTGGTTCTTTAATAAATTTACCTGTTACTTTACTTGTATTGTCTACGTAGTTGTATCCTAATAGAGCACCAGCATGGTCACACCAAAAATTTTGTTCTTGGTTACCATCACTTGTATAATAGTATCTTACTGTTACATCCTTCAAGTTTAAGCAAGAATCTGAAGAATTTTTAATTTTAAAAGTCGGTGAAATTGTATTTGTTTCTAATGCTTTATTGGAATTATACATTTCAATTGTTAGTGACGATAAGTATGAGGATGCTAAAACTGGTATTGAAGGTACTGTTACTGAAAGTAGCATCATCAAAGCTATGACTAAATAGGCTATGTTTTTCTTTTTCATATTAATTCCTCCTTAATATTTTTAATTAATGTATATAGATGTTTCGGGCTTGAAGAACAGATTCTGTTCCTCAGATAGTTCCTAAACTATTAGTGTTATCTGGCAAGATGATATACTGTAATATATTATCATTGTCTTTAGCTAAGGAAATAACTTCACAAGTTATTGCAGATAACCTTTCTTGAGACAACATTTAATAAGCTTGCACAAAATCATACTTGTGTATTTATGTGAATATATCCATTTTGCAAAAGAGCTTGAATTTCATTTAAATTCATATCTCCAAATATTCCTGGGGAACTAAATTTCAATGGTGAATCTCCAGCTGCTGAACCACTTTTTATTTTAAAGTTTATATTAGCAAAAGTACCGTCATTTGATATCAATTGTTCTCCGAATGTATCATCTATAAATATAAAATGAATTGTATCTTTACTTACAGTATATGTTAAGTTTACTGTTGGATTTGTCACAATATCGCCAGGAGTTATTGAGGATACCTCCAATACACTTGGATCAAAAGATACATTAAATTCGGAAGCTACTAATTTGCTATACTCTTTCACATTTTCAAATGTTATAGGAACTGATACAGTATCTCCACATGCACCTGTAGCAGAACCAAGTTTAACACTAAACCTTCCATCTGGCTGTGCAAAATAGATTTCTAAATTTGAATTAGTGCCATCACTAAATGAAAAAGTTAATGTTGTAGATATAGAGGATTGCTTTGCAAGATAGCCTTTATTTATAATTGCATAAATTCCATTTATAGTAAAATCAACCCCAAGAACCAGAAGTTGGTTACCATTGCTAATTGATCTTAAAGAAGTATTGTTTAAGGTTAACCTAACATATATATCAAATTGAGGAAATAAATTTCTATCAAAAGATGCAGTTGTAGGACTGATTGATGGATGGATTATTGGGGGAAAATAAGGAGTTCCCCATACTAAGGTTCCACATAAATATTCTGCAACCTTAAGGTTTTCACATGGTGATGAATTTATTGGATCAAAGGAATAATCATTTGATTGATTATAATTTGACCAATCTGCTTTTGTTATTCTAGTTTGAATAGATATCGATTGACCTGGTTCAAGGATGCTTGCATCATCTGTAAAACCAATTTCAAGATAAGTATCACAATTTCCTATACCATTTGGGAATTTAACAAATTTACCTGTTACTTTACTTGTATTGTCTACGTAGTTGTATCCTAATAGAGCATCAGCATGATCGCACCAAAAATTTTGTTCTTGGTTACCATCGCTTGTATAATAGTACCTTACTGTTACATCCTTCAAGTCTAATGGAGAATATGAAGAATTTATAATTTTAAAAGTTGGTGAAATTGTATTTGTTTCTATTTCTTTATTGGAATTATACATTTGAATTGTTGGTGATGATAAGGATGAGGATGCTAAAACTGGTACTGAAGGTATAATTACTGAAAGTAGCATCATCAAAGCTACGATTAGATAGGATTTTTTGTTCTTTTTCATATTACTTTTCCCCCTTGATGCTTTCAATTAATGTGAATATATATTAGAGTTAAGAATCTACAATGTTTGATGTAATATAGAAAAAATTATGGAATTAATGTAGAAACAGCATCTGAACATATATACTTCTCATTAAAGTAATTCGAGGGTAATATTCTATTTGTGTGGATTAATTGAAAATATGATTAATAATTACTAAAATGTAATTATTAATCATAACTAGTGGGAGTTTTAAGAGTATATTCTTGTTTTATAAATAATATTTACGCAAGTTCTTTATCTACTTTATACTTTTTTTGTTTACCTTTAAAAATGCTTCTAAAAACAAATCTTACAAAAGGTTGTATGAAAAATAATTGTGTAAGAAGTGCAAACGGAAAATTAAATACTATTTTCTGCAACCATTGAGCAAGAAATTCTATAGTTATACCATCATATAGAATAGTTGCGATGAAGGACATGGTTGGACACATTATGGCTACAGTTGTACATATGATTGCTGTAGTGATAACATATGGTTTAGAATCTTTTGGGTTTACAACACGAAAAGCTAGTTTTTCTGAAAGTGGGCCTACAAAAAGCATTTCGAGTAAAAACGCAAATGCAAACTCTATCGGGACTACTTTCCAAGATTCCATAAATACTTGATTAGACATACCTCCCATTTTAATAGCAAGATTGTAGAACACGAATAAATGAACGGTTATTATTACTGTTAAAAAAGCAAAAACCATCCTTTGGAACTTTGTTGTTGGCATAAAAATACCTTCCTTTCTTTAAGTGACATTCTAAATGTTTGTTTGGGTCTTGGGATTTATGCAAATTTCCTTAGGAAACTTACGTTTATTTTTATTTTTGAACAGCAAAAAACACATGTGAGCACCTTGTACCGTAATCAGATTTACGTGCAAAGCACCACATGTGTCGTTAACTAAGCTTACTATTCAATTCTTTGTGCATTATACTATACTTTAAATAAAAAATCAAATGATTAACTTAATTTGAAAGATGATTTCAAAGATACTATTCTGTTAAATACTAACTTATCTTCAGTAGTATACTTAGTATCCACATTAAAGAAACCATTTCTAACAAGTTGGAATTTATCTTGAGGCTTAGCATCTTTGATTGCAGTTGGTTCGATGAAGCCTTGAAGTATTTCCATTGAATTTGGATTTATTTGTTCTAGGAAGTGTTTTCCTTCATTTTCTTCTACATCATCTAAGATTAATGGTTCATATAATCTGAATTCTGCAGGAACGCAAGTTTTTGCATCTACCCAATGGATAGTTCCTTTAACTTTTCTTCCAGTAAATCCTGAACCACTCTTTGTTTCTGCGTCATATGTACAGTGAATCTCTATAATTTCGCCATTCTCATCTTTAATTATTTCGTTGCATTTAACGAAGTAAGCTCCTTTTAGTCTAACTTCATTGCCAGGGAATAATCTGAAATATTTCTTTGGTGGATTTTCCATGAAATCTTCTTTTTCTATATATAATTCTCTAGAGAATGGAACAAGTCTTGTACCTTGTGATTCATCCTTAGCGTTATTTTCTATTTCAAGTAGCTCTGTTTCATTTTCAGGGTAGTTTGTTATTACAAGCTTTAAAGGATTTATTACAGCCATAGCAGCTGGAACCTTAAGTTGTAAATCTTCTCTTATAAAATAATCTAGCATTTGAGAATCAACAACTGAATTAGCTTTAGCAACTCCAATAGCTGAGCAGAAATTCTTTAAGGCTTCAGGAGTGCAGCCTTTTCTTCTAAGTCCACAAATAGTAGGCATTCTAGGATCATCCCAACCGTCAACAATATTTTCATCAACTAATTGCTTAAGTTTTCTTTTACTCATAACTGTATTAGTCATATTTAATCTTGCAAATTCTATCTGTCTTGGAATAGCTTCCATTTCACATTCTCTTACTACCCAATCATATAAAGGTCTGTGATCTTCGAATTCCAAAGTACAAATAGAGTGGGTTATATGTTCAATAGCATCTTCTAACGGATGAGCAAAGTCATACATAGGGTATATGCACCATTTATCACCAGTATTGTGATGAGTTGAGTGAGATATTCTGTATATGATAGGATCTCTCATATTGATGTTTGGAGAAGCCATATCTATTTTAGCTCTAAGAACTTTTTCACCATCAGCAAATTCTCCTTTTCTCATTCTTTCAAATAGATCTAAATTTTCTTCAACAGATCTACTTCTGTAAGGACTTTCTTTACCAGGTTGAGTTAGAGTTCCTCTATATTCTTTAGCTTCATCAGGGGATAAGTCACAAACATAAGCTTTACCTTTTTTAATTAATAGAATAGCTCTGTTGTACATTTCATCAAAGTAGTTAGAAGCAAAGAAAAGCGCATCCCAATTTCCACCAAGCCATTTTACGTCCTCTTTAATTGATTCAACGTATTCGGTATCTTCTTTAACAGGATTTGTATCATCAAATCTTAAATGAGTCTTTCCTTTAAATTCACCAGCTAAACCGAAGTTTAAAAGAATAGATTTAGCGTGACCTATATGTAAATAACCGTTAGGCTCTGGTGGAAAACGTGTAATTATTTCTTTATGCTTTCCGCTCTCTAGATCTTCTACAACGATGTTTCTAATAAAATTAGAAGAATTAATTTCGTTTGACATAGTTTTACCTCTCTTATGACAATAGTTGTTACTTTTACTTAATAATAATAATTCTAATCTAATATAAAGAAAAAATAAAGATAAAATGTTCAGATTACTATAAAGTTATGAAGATTGTAACTTAAATATTAATGTAGAAAGTTCTTTGTATACACTCCTGTTAGTTATAGTTTAGATATATATTGATAAAATAATTCATCAATATATGGAAAATACAATATAAAAAGGTCTACATTGTATGAAAATCAATAAAATGGTATAATAAATTAATTTAAAAGAGAAAGATGCATTTTAAAATCGCTCTTATAAATTTTTAATAGAAAAGGGATGAGTGATTTATATTTCAGTATTAATTAATGATTTTCAAATTCAAAATCAAATTACAATATTCGATACATAAGGAGGAATTAGTATGAAGAGATTAATATGGAAGATTGGATCCATAGGCGCTATGATAATGACTCTGTTAATACTGATCTCAGTATTAAAGCCACAATTGGCATCAGCCATTACTTGTGGTGATTTTGAGTACGAACAAGGTGATTATTGTACTGCCAAAATTACAGCTTACTATGGTGCTGGTGGAAGTGTTTCTATTCCATCAACATTTTATGGAGACACTGTTACAAAAATTGAGGAAAATGCATTTAATGGTTGTGATAATGTAACAGATATAACGATACCAAATAGTGTGGTTTATATTTGTAAGAATGCATTCGGTAATTGTACAAGTTTAGCAAGTATAACAATACCAAGTAGTGTAATATGGATAGGAGATTATGCATTTAGCAATTGTAGAAGCTTGACGAATATAACAATACAGAATGGGTTAAGATCGATCCAACCTTATGTATTTTATAACTGTAGGAATCTAGTAAATGTAAATATCCCAGCTAGTGTAAACAATATTGGAGTTTCTGCATTTGATTGCTGTCCACTTTTACAATCAATAAATGTTGATGATAGTAATACAGTATATACAGATGTAGATGGAGTTCTTTATAGTAAAGATAAATTAACATTAATAAGTTACCCTAATGGAAGAACTGAATCTACCTTTACTATACCAGATGGTGTAACAAGCATTGCAGATAATGCATTTAGTAATTGTACAAGCTTAACAAGTATACTAATACCAAGTAGTGTAAGAAGTATTGGAAAATATTCATTTAATCAGTGTAATAATTTAATAGATGTAGTAATGCCAAGTGGTTTAATAAGTATTGGAAATTATGCATTTAATCAGTGTAACAATTTAACAAATACAATAATACCAAGTAGTGTAATGACTATTGGAACTGGTGCATTTTCTAATTGTACAAGATTAACGAGTATAAAGATACAAAGCAATATAACAAGGATAGAAGATAATGTATTTGAATATTGTACAAGTTTAGAGGGTATTGAAATACCAAATAATGTTACATATGTGGGAAATGATTCATTTTCTAATTGCACGAGTCTAACAAGTATAATAATTCCAGGTAGTGTCACAACCATAGGAAACAATACATTTTATAATTGTACGAGTTTAACAAATGTAATAATACCAAATAGTGTCATAACTATAGGGAGCAGTGCATTTTATAACTGTTCAAGCTTAATAAATATAATAATACCAAACAGTGTAATTAGTCTTGGAGAAGAGGCTTTTTCTCAGTGTACAAACTTGACAAGTGTAACACTTTCAACTGGGTTAACAGATATTGCAGACAGAGCATTTTCTTGGTGTGGTAGTTTAATAAGTATAACAATACCAGATAGTATAACGACTATTGGAAATTGTTCATTTGCATCTTGCAAAAAATTAACGGATATTACCATATCAAACAATGTAACATATATTGGGTTTTTCGCGTTTAATAGTTGTGAAAGTTTAGAAAGTATATTGATTCCAAGCAGTGTAACAAGTATTGGAAACTTAGCTTTTGTTTATTGCTATAATTTGCAATCAATATATGTTGATAGTGATAATGGAGTATATGCAGATATAGATGGAATCCTTTATAATAAAGCTAAAACTAAAGTATTACATTATCCAAAGGGACGAAAAAAATCCACATTTGATATACCAAATAGCGTAGAGAGTATTTCATTAGAATTGTTTGATGAGTGTCAATATCTTAAGAGTATAACTATACCTGGTAGCGTAACAAATATTGACGAGGAGTCACTGGCTAATCGTCCAAATTTAGAAGCAATATATGTTAGTAGTAATAATCAAGTATATGCAGATGTAGATGGAGTTCTTTATAATAAAGCTAAATCTACTTTATTATCTTATCCTCGTGGAAGAAAAGCAACGACATTTAATATGCCAGATACTGTAACAGATATTCACAATTATGCGTTTTTCTTTAGTTTAAATTTAAACAGTATAACATTATCAAATAACTTAATTAGTATTGGACGGGAAGCATTTTCAAATTGTTATAATTTAACGAGTATAATAATACCAAGTAGTGTCACAAATATTAATGCCAATGCATTTTATGATTGCAGAAATTTAATTGAGGTTAAGTTTTTAGGTGATGCACCAACTTTAGGTGATGAAATGTATGGACCCACCGCATTTGGCAGTTGTTCTCCTAACCTAAAAATATACTATTTACATGATAAAGTAGGCTTTACAGATCCGTGGGATCGACATACAACAATCCCATTATAAAAGATTCTTGAAAATCTAAAAGCAAAAGTATGTAGAAGTTATATATGAGAGATAGTATTGTTCCAGTACTATCTCTTTTTCTGCTGCAAATATTAGATTGAAGAAGAAGTTTAACCTAATAGAGAATCACGTAAACTAGTTGATTTAGCTAGGATTACATACAAAATTATTAAATAAGGTAAAAAACTAATAAAGAAAAGGACTATTATGATATTGATAGAATATGGATAGTGATGATTAATTACTGAATTCATAAATTTTATAGAGGTATAAGGATGGGAAAAGTTAAATTTGCTGTATTTACTGATTTACATTATGAGCATATTCATGATGGAGAGGAAAGGATAGAAAGCTTTATTAATAGTATAAAAGATGATCAGGTGGATTTTATTATTCAGCTTGGAGATTTCTGTTGTCCAAAAGAAGAAAATCAAGGATTATTAAACTTACTTTATAGTGTAGGAAAACCTCTTTATCATGTAATAGGAAATCATGACTCGGATTCATTTTCAAAGAAAAGCGTTAGGAAATTCTTGAAGATGGAGGAGAGTTATTATTCTTTTAAGTACGGAAAAGTTAAATTTATAATATTGGATACTTGTTTTATAAAAACTTTTAAAGGCTATGAAGAATATTTTAAAAGAAATTATGATAAGTCAAAAGATATATATCCGATTTTACCTGATTTTGAACTTCAATGGTTAGAAGGTGAGCTAGATGATGGTAGTGAGTATTTTGTTATTTTTTCGCATCATAGTTTAGAAAATGATTTTGCCAAAAGAGGTGTCTATAATAGAGAGGATATAAGGGAGATAATTAATAATGTAAATAACACAGGAAAGAAGGTTCTTTTGTGTGTTAATGGGCATGACCATGGAGATTCTCTTGTTAAAATTGGACAGACTTATTATTTTGGATTAAATGCAATGTCTTATGTTTGGTTTGGTAATGATTATGAACATTTTTGTTACTCAGATGAAATACATAAACAATATCCATTTTTAAAGGACATCGTTTTATATAAAGAGGGGTTATATAGCATTATAACAATTACAGAAGCTGGTGGAATAGAGATTCAAGGTATCAATGGAAGTTATCAAAACATTACACCAAAGGAATTAGGGGTTGGTGATGTGTGGAATGGACGATCAATATTACCAGTTGTTTCTTCCTTAAAAATATAAAGTTTATACTAAAGAAGTATTACACAATTGACAACAATAATGCTAATAAATAAAGATGGAGGAGCGTTGGATGTTATTCACCAATATATACAACTTGCTATACGAGGTGAATCTACGAAGGAAGCAGATTGAGAAAAGAAGAAATATCTGCTATACATCGATGATTATTTCTGCGTATAGGATGAAAAATCATAAACCTAAGTTTATGACCTTTCATCTTCAAGAATAGCTTTCAGTTCTGCTAGATTAGAAATTTCATAAGTAGGATGTATTTCTGTTTTGTTCTCCATTTTATTTGGGTTATACCAACAGGTGTCTATGCCAAAGTTTATTCCGCCTTGGATGTCAGAAGTCAAACTGTCACCAACCATTAAGACTTTACTTTTATCTGTATGTTTTATATTGTCTAAAGCATGTTGAAAGATTTTAGGATCTGGTTTTGCTACTTTGATTTCTTCAGATATAACTATATCTTGAAAATATTTTGCGATGGTAGACTTTTTAATCCTATTTTTTTGAACATCAGTAAGTCCATTAGTAACAATGGTAAGTTTATAATCCTTATGAAGACTCTCTATAAGGCCAAGAGTCTCTTCAAATAAGAAAGATGCATTGCCTAAATGTTTTATATAAGATTTTGCAAGCTTATTTTCATCCAATTTACTATTTATAGCTTCTGATAGTCTTCTGAATCTTTCAACTTTAAGCTCCTCTTGGGTTATAAGTTTGTCCTCAAGTTCCTTCCAAATAATACTGTTTATATCATGATATATTTTAAGATGATAATTTTCATCATATTCTACATCGTATTCAACCATAGTATTTTTAAAAGCTTCTCTTTCTGATTTTTTAAAATCGAATAAAGTATCGTCAGCATCAAATATAATAATTTCATATTTCATAAATTACCTCCAGAATATTATATAAACTCATAAATAAGATTTAATGTTAGATTTCACAAAAACCTCTAGAAAGCTACCTGAAGTAGGGAGATTGAAATAAATCCTATCACTATAACACATAGTATAACAGAAGAAATGTATTATATTAAGTATTTTGTAATAATATGATTTGTTAAGATTTTTTTATTAACATAATGAGAAAAGATTTGGTGTTTCTATTTATGAATTAGTATTATTTATTAAATTAGCTAGAAGAGGAATTAAAGCTTTTGATAGCTATATATATGAAAAGACTATGAAAAAGGAAGGGAGTATTTTAGAAAATTTAAATAGAAATAATTAGTGATTGGGAGTTATCCCCAAAGATAAGTATAGCTAATCTTTGGGGATAATTTTTCTGGATAAAATTTTACCTATAGCAATCAAGATAAGTAGTATACTAAAAACTTTTATTAATTATAATTTAACAAGCTTTTCCATATAGCATTTTCAGTGATTATAGTATTTGGTATATCCTTATATTTTATTTCAAACTCAGCGTGGTCACCTATAGCAAAAGGAATAGATAGACTAATTCCAATGGAATCTTTTGTTAAGTAATATGCTGATGAAGGCGGTGTTTTGCCACTTTCTGTGTAATAACTTTGATTCAATTCTTTAATCAAAGTTTTAGTATCAGTTTGATTTATATAATCCATTAATAATGGTAGGTATTTTTTGCCTTCTTCAGAAGTATTATCATGTACCAAATCGAAAAATTTCCCTTTATATTCGCCTTTTTTTATGGCTTCTATAAAATTCTCATCTATTGTAATAAGATCAGATAATCTTAGGATTTTTCCATTGTTTATATCTATATTGGTAGTATAAAAAATATCATTTGGATGAGCAGCATTTTTATTAGATGCTAGGCCTGAATATTGAATGCTTAATAGTTCTGAATTTGTCAAAGTGATTGTGTATTTAAGTTCTAGATTTAAAGCATCATCAACGCCATTTTTAATGTATGAGAGAGCACCATCTTTGATTAATTGATTAATTGTATTTTGATTGTTAATATCGCTTAAATTATTTATTTGAGGATAATTTATTTTTACATTTTTATCTGTATAAACAGCTGGAGTAATTTCGTAGTGATTTACTTGAATTGGTACTTTATTATTAGAATTCTCATTTGAATTATCGTTGTTAGTATTAGTATTTACATCATCGACAGTACTAGCTTCTCCGTTATTAGTATTATTAGATGTACTTTCATTAGAAGTAGTGACAGTTTCAGAAGTAACTTGTTTATTAGTACAACCTGCAATAATAATACTAGTTGAAATTAATGTAATCAGTAATAATTTTTTATTCATAATATCCTCCACAAATGTTTTTTATAGAAATCTTATATTATATATTTTCTGTACTTAAAAATTCAGATATTTATCAACTTAATTACTTTTTATTAAAAATATCTTCCACTTTTGAGATAGAACTAAAAATTTTTTAATGAATCAAGCTATATAAGTATATCTAATGATGCTTCATTAGATATATTAAATTTTCAATTTTAATATATGGTTTTAAAGTAGATTCTATTTTGGAATTTATATATTAATATAATGATAGCTTAAATATATAACAATTTCATAAACAACTTCTAAAGAAATTGTTTATATATACTTTTCAATAAAGATTCTTCATAGAATACATTGATTTTTCAATATTTCTCCAGAGTCTTGACGTAGCTTCAGTAATGGAATATATATAGTATTTTCACAATAATTTTAATTTACCATAGTGAAGTTTCACATGCATTAAATAAACTGTGCCATTAAAAAATGTAGGCTAAAGACAGTTAGTAATTTTGATATTTAGAAGTCTCTTTTGTTTTAGGGAATATAATTGAAGTTTATTCACATAATAAAATTTGAGGTACTAACGTATATAGCGATTCTCATGTAAGGGGTAAAGTAAATGAAAAAGTACGCTATTTTAATTGTTCTATCATGCCTTTTGTATACTATGATTAATACAATGGATACATATGCTTCTAATGTTTTTAAAGAAGGAGTTTATAAAGCTGCTGACTTTAATTTTTCATCAGGAAGTCTTTATAGAGTTCAAAATATATCAAACAAAAATGCATCTATATTTGTTTTTGATGAAAATCAAGCTGAAATCCAATATATTCGCTTAAACCCTGGATCAAGAAGTTATAATTTAGTTCCGCTTAGATCTTCCTATAGAATTGCGATAATTGGGAATGGAGAAATATTTATCTCTTCTTAATTAACTATATTTATAATCGTAAGGTATAAGTTAACTATAAAATAGAAGGTGGTTATAAAATGAAAAATTGTGCTAAGAAGCTAATTTTAATATGTCTAGTATTCAATATATTTTTTACAACACCTACATTTGCAGTTACTAACTTCAAAGAAGGAGTTTATCAATTATCTAATTTTAATGTTTCACCGGGTAATTTGTATACTATTCAAAACATTTCCAAAGAGAATAATGCATATATAATTCTTTTTGATGAAGATCAGCGTACATTACAATCTATTAGATTAGAACCAAACTCAAAAAGTTATGATTTACTTCCACTTAAACCTGAGTACAGGATCGTGATTATTGGTAATGGCGAAGTAATTATCAAGTGAAAACAACTAAATTTAAGGTGTATAGAAAAGTTAATATTTTAGAAAATACATGTTTTTAGATACATTTCTATGAAAAAAATTAATATTATTGATTTAGAATAACAAAAATAACTACAGGATTTCATGAAGGTGAAGGTCTGTAGTTTTTTAGAAGTTTAGTATTAGTTGCAATTTGAGATGAAATCTGCTGTGAGTTTGAGCATAGCGAATAAGATGTTATAAAAGGTAGGATAGAATAGATTAATTTATATTGAATGTTTTCATACTGAATGTGCATGCTTATGGTATAAGTAGTCAGTGAAGGAAACAATCCTTCACTGACTACTCTATTAAAGTTCTTGACCAGGTGGGCGTTTAACAATAGCATCAATAATTTTCTTTAAAGCTTTTCTTAAACTCCATCCGCCATTAATTTCATTTAATTGAGTTTTAGTTAATGGTGAAAAATTATCCATCATAACTACCTCCAATAAAAGTACTTTTAGGTTATTTAAATTATTTCAAATTTTAATAGTGAAAATATAAGTGATTATATTACATTTTCCTTTTCTAGGTCTTTATAATTACCTGGTGCTGTAGCTATAGCTTTAATTATGCTGTATGGGTTAGGGTTAACAATAGCTGAAATTATTGGGACAGCTGCTTTTACAATAGCAACAAATTTTTTCCACTTAAATTTTCCGCCTTCGACTTCTTGTAATTCAACTTCAGTTAATGATACAAAATTTTCCATTATTTACTCCTCCAAGTTTGTATATTAATCATTTTTTTACTTGTTAACAATAAAAAACGATTTATAGAATAATTCTACAGTAATTATTAATATATGTAAATAAGAATAATGTAAAATTTTAAGGGAACTAGTCTTATTTGACAGTTCCCTTGGATTTTCTATGAAGTTTTAAGTTTTTTTCTAATAATTAATGAACCATTAAGGATTAAAAATAACCCCATGAAAGTTAAATATATAAAGTCAAAAGTTGTTCCTGTTTTAGGAAGTATTTCAGAGTTTGTATCTGTAGTAACTGGTTCCACCTTTGGAGGAGTATTCTGGTCTTGATTTTCTGGTTGTACGTCTTTATTCAATTTAATAACTGTTACATTAAAGGTTTTTTATATCACTGATAGAACCTTTTGTAATTGTAGCAGTTAAAGTTATAGAAGCATCACCATTAGTATAGCTTGGTCTAATTACTAAACCAGAAGCTGAAATCAATGAAGGGTTGCTTGAACTCCAAGTTATAGTAGTACCATTAGTGCTAGTAGTAGGTAAACCAAGATTTTGTGTTACAGAATTAGAATTATCACCACTAGCATAGCCAATTTGTAAGGATGCTTTATCTAAAGCAACTTCCTCAGCATCGGTAATAGGATTTTTAATAACAGTTACATTAAAGGTTTTTATATCACTGATAGAACCTTTTGTAATTGTAGCAGTTAAAGTTATAGAAGCATCACCATTAGTATAGCTTGGTCTAATTACTAAACCAGAAGCTGAAATCAATGAAGGGTTGCTTGAACTCCAAGTTATAGTAGTACCATTAGTGCTAGTAGTAGGTAAACCAAGATTTTGTGTTACAGAATTAGAATTATCACCACTAGCATAGCCAATTTGTAAGGATGCTTTATCTAAAGCAACTTCCTCATAATCGGTAATAGGATTCTTAATAACAGTTATATTAAAGGTTTTAGTATCAGTTACTAAGCCTTTTGTAATTGTGGCAGTTAAAGTTATAGAAGCATCACCATTAGTATAGATTGGTCTAGTTACAGTACCTCCATTTGAAACCACTGAAGAATCAGAGGAATTCCAAGTTATAGTTGTCCCATTGGTACCAAGAGTAGGTAAAACCACATCTTGAGTAACAGTATCGAAACTATCTGAAGGTGCATAGCCCACTTTAAGAGAGGATTTATCAAGAGCTACTGACTCTGTATCTGTTGGAGGCTGTTTAGTTACTGTTACATTAAAGACTTTAGTAGCAGTTATTAGTCCTTTTGAAATTGTAGCAGTTAAAATTACAGTAGCATCTCCTTCTGTAAAGCTTGGTCTAGTTACTACACCAGTAGATGAAATTAATGTGTAATCTGTTGAGGTCCAAGTTATATTTGTGTAATTGGCTCCAATAGTAGGTAATAGAAGATTTTGAGTAACATTACTTGAACTATCTAAAGGTGCATAGCCAATTTGCAGAGAAGTGTTGTCTAACATTACTGACTCTGCATCCGTAGCTTTTGCAATGACATTTACTTGAAAAGTTTTTGTATCAGTGGTCAAACTTTTTGTTATTGTTGCTGTTAAAGTTACAGTGGTATCTCCAACAGTATAAGTTGGTCTAGTTACTACACCAGTATCAGAAATTATAGCTGGATTACTTGAACTCCAGGTTATAGTGGATCTGTTAGTTGTAGTAGTAGGTAATGAGAGGTTTTGCGTTACATTAGTATCGCTATCACCACTAGCATAACCAATGGAAAGAGCAGATTTATCAGTAGCAACATATGTATCACCTATACTCACCAACTCTGGAGTAGTACTACCTGTAGTTGTGCCATTACCTAGTTGACCATAGGTATTTTCCCCAAAAGCAAAAATGTTGCCATCAGTCTTTAACGCAACTGTATAGGTTGCTCCAGTATCAATGGCGGTTATTCCGCTTAAGCTACTAACTTGCATTGGAGAAGTAACATCACTTTTACTACCATTTCCAAGTTGTCCATAGTCATTGACACCCCAAACCCAAAAAGTACCATCACTTTTTATAGCTGATGAGAACTCCCATCCAGCTGTAATGGCTATTATTCCATTTAAACCGTTGGCTTGTACAGGTATATAACTATCAATCTTATTACCATTAGCTAATTCGCCTCTAAAATTGCAGCCCCAATTCCAAACAGTACCATCACTTTTTAAAGCTGTTGAATGAATTACTCCAGCAGAAACATTTATTATTCCATTTAAACCGCTAATTTGATGAGGAGTAGGGTTATTACTGTTAGTACCATTACCTAATTGGCCAAAGTTATTACAGCCCCAGCTCCAAACAGTGCCATCATTTTTTATAACTAATGAATGACCTCCTCCACTTGAAATAGATGTTATTCCAATTTGACCTGGAACTTGTAGAGGAATATTACTGTTTGTGGTGTTACCAGTACCTAATTGTCCATATTGGTTTTGCCCCCAACTCCAAAGCGTACCATCAGCTTTTAGTGCTAGGGTATGATTCCAACCAGCTGAAATAGCAGTTATCCCGGTTAAACCGTTTATTGGTGCAGGGGTAGTCCTAAGGCTATTAGTACCATCACCCAATTCTCCGCTATAGCCAACACCCCAGGTCCAAACGGTACCATCACTTTTTAAAGCTACGAAATGTGCCCAACCAGCTGAAATAGCGGTTATTCCATTTAAACCTTTAACTTGCACCGGGGAATTACTATTTGAAGTAGTTCCATCACCTAGGTGACCATTCTGATTAAAACCCCAAGACCAAACAGTTCCATCATTCTTTAAAGCAATTGTAGTAGTATTACCAGCTGAAACAGCTATATAGCCAGAAGTGCCAGCTACTACTTTTTGTGAATGAGTAGTTACGGTATAGGTGAGGATTAATACTAAGCACAAGATATGTATAAAGATTTTTTTGCACAAATTTTTCAATAATATTGCCTCCTTTGTTAATAAGCTTGTATTATATTATAACATTCCATGTAAAACATTTTCTGAACAAAATAAAAAATATCGTAACTCAAAGAGAAAATTACGATATCTTTCATTATAAAAGCTTTGATACTCTAATGTCTTATGAAATTAGGTAAATTTAAACTCTCTATGTTTAGGAGTGTGAACCTTAAAGAAGAAAAAAGAAAACATATTAACATTACAGAGAATATTGCTGCAACATTATAGAGTACCACATTGTCAGATATTTTCATTAATTTTCTTAGGCTATGTAGTAAAGCTGAAAAGAAAACCAATACTCCTGCTAATAAAACAATAAATGCTAGGGTTGTATTAATATATGAAAATAATAAGAATAATAATTCACAACTCAAAACTGGTATTGTAGAAAGAATGTTAGCTTTAATTATTTTAAAGCTAGGAACTTGGGTTTTATGAATTCCGTTGAATATAAAATAAATTCCTAAATATAAAACTATAATAATAATAAAATACAATATAACACCATGAAAGAAAATTCTTGCATAAGGTATCTCTAGAGAATTGCCTATATTACTAAGCGATACATCGGAAAAATCTGATAAAAAATTAGAGAAGGTTTTATCTATGGTTGAGAGAACTAGTTTAAAGCTCCAAATTGTAAAAAATCCTTGAACAGTAGCTAAAACTAAAGCCAAAATAAGAATCCCTTTTTTATCAATTCTATGAACAAGCCTATTAATAGAAGTAATTGGTGTGGCTAGCATTAATTTAATTATGTCACTAATTGAAATAGAGTTTCTAGCTTTTACAGGAGTAATTTCAGAAAAAATATCTCCTGGTTTTTCAGTAGCTTTCTCATAGCTTATTGTTTTATCAATTAAACTTATATCATTAAGTTTTGAGCCACAAACACTACAAAACAATTCATTCCCCATCAATTTAGATCCACACTTTGAGCAAAATACCATAATTAACACTCCTTTTTTATGAATAACCTAAGTTATCTTTCCCAGAAAGTTAGTAAGTTTTTCAACTCTTTAAGCACTTACTTTTATTGAAAATCTGAATTATTTCAATGAGTGAAGATTTAATTTATAAACTCTATATACAAAACCTTTTTAAATAGCTATATATTTTAGGATACTTTCACAGTATATAATATATGACTCCTTTGTGTATAATATTTACATGATGTAATATTTAAAATTATTAGAAAGAAATTGTATTTATGTAACGATAATAATATATATAATTATCTTTAAATTAGGAAATTGATACTAAGTATTGGTTTTATAGATTTTAAGATTTTAAGGTGGCTATTATATTAAAATTTACGGTTGAGGAAAAAGAGTATGCGAAAAGTAAAATTAAAAAATGAAAAAGAACTAACTATAAGAAAAGCAATTTTATATGATGCAGAGAAATTAGTACAATATAAAAAGGTTATAGGTTCAGAATCAGATTTTCTTACATTTGGAGAGAATGAAATAAAGATAACTATTGAAAAAGAACAACAAAATATTCAAGCCATAAATAGTAGAAAGAATTCCTTGTTAGCAGTGGCTTTACTTGATGAAGAAATTGTTGGTTTAATCGTCCTTAGAAGTGGTGACAAAGTTAGGATAAAGCATATTGGAGAGATGGGAGTAACCGTAAAAAAAGCTTATCATGGGTTAGGAATTGGAAGCTTTCTTCTTCAATTTTTAATTAACTGGGCAAAGGAAACAGGTATTATTAAAAAAATAAATTTAAGAGTTAGAACAGACAATGAAAATGCAATTAAGATGTATGAGAAATTCAATTTTAAAAATGAAGGCGTTATTTCTAGAGACTTTTATATAAATGGGAAGTTCTATGATTCTCTATTCATGGGACTGCTGATAGATTGACCTAGATATGTAGTGAGTAAAAAGCTATTTTAAGATTTTAGCTTAAAAGGTGTATATGATGAATAAAAAGAACGTTTTTAGTAGTTTACTAGTAATTGTTTTGGTATTTAATTTTTTAGCTGGAGTTTATTTTTCAGCTTTCATTCAACCTAAGATAGTTTTTAGAGCAGAAATTACTAAGGTAAGTGGCCAAGATTATGAGAGGATACTTAATGATGATCATGGAATGTATGCTAACAAGGATATTGAGAAGTTTAGACATATAAGGGTAGAGATAAAAGTTATAGAGCCAATAGGAATAGAAAATGACATACAAATAGAACGAGATAACCTTGAAAAATATCTAAAAAATAATAAGTTGCAAGTAATTGGTGGAGGTTTATTTGAGTATGGTGAGGGAAAAGAATATGAAGAGAATAGTGAGATTTACTTAAGTGATATATCAGAAAATGAATTAAGAAACATTTTACAAGATTTTAGATATAAAGTTACCTGGAAAGATTGCTGGAACAAAGAAAATGATAAGGTTTTTTACTTTAGAGATTATGTGAAGTGAAAAAATATCAACAAAAAAGAAGTGATATTAAAATACTTAAAAAAGGACGAAATTGAAAATATTGATATAATAAATTTCATTGAGAATTATCAAATTGATTATGTGGAGAAGATAGGAGATTCAATACTTCATAAAGGAACTAGTGATAGAAGATGGGTATACATAAGTAATGATTCTATTGAAGAGCTTAAGGTAATAAAAAGTAGGTTAGGAAATGAGTAGGATTACTAATGGAGAAAGTTCATGCATACAAGAATCCGACAAATTAATTGCCTGGGCAATAACTCAAGATGATGGAGATATAGGATTTCTTCACGTTTTGCCAGAACACAGAAAAATGGGGTATGGCAGAATCGTAACAATGGATTTAATAAATAAGGTCATTGAAAAAATAAAATTCTATTTGCTCATATAGAAGAAGACAATATAAATTCTATGAATTTGGTAACTGGTTTGGGGTTTAAGAAAGATAAGGTTGTAAGTTGGTTTCAGGTAGAATAGTACATATAGCTTAGTATGTAAGCTTCACGAAATAGTTATCATTAAGTTATTGAAAATTTTTGCAATAAAATGATAATTTATATGCCTTTATATAGTGAAAGGCCTTTCATGGAGAACGGAGTGATAAGCTATGGATAAACGAGGCGAATTAAGAGACAAGCTTCTACGGTTTATCAAGGCAAAATTTTGGAGCAGAGCAGGTATAGCAGAGTGTGCAGAAGATATAGTTGATGAAGCTTTTTTGGCGCTTTTAGAAAATAAAGATTATAGTATAGATAAGGAGAATTTTGGGTATCTTTCAGTTGTTTGTATAAGAATTGCATTTAAATATTTCAAAAAACTAGATGACAATGAAAAATATAAAATCTCTTTAGATGCTTGTCTAGATTTTATTAGTGAAGAAGATTTTGTGGAAGACATAATGCGAAATGAGGATACTTCTGAGGTGCTGAAATCCTTGGAGATACTAAAAGAAATCGAGAGAATTATTATTTCCCAAAGGTATTATGGTAACTATACATTTGCCGAAATTGCAGAAAAAAACGGGATAAAATTGAATACTGTTTTGTCACATCATCGTCGGGCACTTCAAAAGCTACGTCCTACCTTTGCAAAATTTTTCGATTTTTCAGAAAACCAAACCACACTTAAACAAGAAAGAAGAACAGGACACTTTACTAAATTCCTATGAATGGAGGATTGGATTATGTTTGATGATACAAAAATGTGGAAGTTGCAAGTATACGCAGAAAGAGCATGGAGACTTTCAATGGATATTGCTATTGAGAGTGCTAAGTTACCACAAAATGGTGGTGGACTTGCCGTTGTTGCTGATGAAACAAGGTGCATTGCAAATAAGCTTTACATGAAGCTTGAACAAATAAAAGATGGAAGAATAATTAATGATGATTTTTCTAATATATTAGAACAATTAAATTTATTAATTTTAAATGGACTTATTGAATTGATAAGGCTTAATGAATGTGTATCTAAAAATTGGGATGGAATTAGTGTATCTATAATATTGGATGAAATTAGGATGCTTGTATGTGATCTTATGGAATTATTTAAATATAAAAAAATAGAACCCATTGAGGCTGTTGAATTAAGTTGTTATAGCAGTGTTACAGATATGAGGTTATTCTTATTACAAGCTAGAATAGGTGGAAATGTCTTTGTAGAAAATATAAGATATATTCAACAAATCATAAGATTTACTAGCAATGATAAAACTATATTTGATTTTAAAGATAATACAATAAATTTAAAGGGAATAAAGGTACCAGTAGTAGATTTATATAATCAATTTCGATTAACTAAAACTTCTTTTGCAGCTAATAGCTCTACAAACTACGCACTTATCGTTAATACCGATTGGGATCAACCTAATAAATTATTTGCTGTTCTTGTTGATGATATTATGTCAATTAGTATATTTAAAACAAAATTTGGTGTAAGCAGCCCATGTAGATCAGCTGTATTTTATCCTGAATTTATTAGAGAATGTTGGGATGCTGATAATGATCAACAAATGCTATTTGTTGATTGGAGGAATATCTAAGTAAAGGTTAAAGAGTGTTTTTAAACAGGGCTGTTGATGCTAATGCAACAGCCCTGTTAATTTTCATAGCAATATTAAGGATGAAAGAAACTCTAATAGTCTGAAAAATTGGTATAATAATATAAAATAGTAAATGATAATAGGAGGAATTATAGATGAGAATACCAATATATCAAATAGATGCATTTACAAATTTACAGTTTAAAGGGAATCCAGCAGCAGTATGTCCATTAGAAAGCTGGATTAGTGATGAATTAATGCAGAAAATAGCAGCAGAAAATAATTTATCAGAGACAGCCTTTTTCGTAAAGGAAGGAGAAGATTATCATTTGAGATGGTTCACACCAAAAGCAGAAATAGAACTTTGTGGTCATGCTACTTTGGCATCTGCTTATGCTATATTTACATATTTAGACAAAAATATAAGTCATATCAAGTTCCATACCCTCAGTGGTGTATTGGAAGTTACAAAGGAAGGAAACTTATTTTCAATGGTATTTCCGTCAATAGAAAGTGAGAAATGTGAAGCGCCTAAGGAACTTATCAAAGGCCTTGGTAAAAGGCCTATTGAAGTTTATAAAGCAACAAATTATATGGCAGTTTTTGAAACTGAAGAAGAGATTCTTGATTTGCAATTGGATATGGCTGAACTAAAAAAGCTTGATGCTCATGGTGTTATTGTCACAGCAAAGGGGAAAGATGTTGATTTTGTATCAAGGTTTTTTGCTCCAAAGCTTGGTGTAGACGAAGACCCTGTAACTGGCTCTGCTCATTGTGCTTTAATACCTTACTGGCAAAAGAAATTAAATAAAAGTGACTTCGTGGCGTTGCAATTATCACAAAGAACTGGAAAACTTCACTGTACTTATTTAGGTGAAAAGGTAAAGATGGCTGGGGAGGCAGCCCCTTATTTGGAAGGGTATATTAATATCGAGTATTAGTAATGAATTTGAGTAAGTTTTTTGTGCTGAATTCTAATCAATATATCAATGAAAATATAGATAGGATACGACCTCAATTAATGGTTATTTCAAAGGAACTAAATAATGAAAAATCAATTAATGATTTCAATATTATATTGGAGAAAATGATTCAAAATGAAATTATTAAATGATTTATATGAGAGTTTACTAGGCATTAATGTGGAATGGTATATCTTTGAAGGTTTTACTATCAACGATTATCTAGCAGTAAATATCAGAAACTATAAATATGTAGATAGTAGTGCTAAATTAATAGGGAGTATTTCTGTATAAGTCAGAATTGCTCTTTTTTATTGTAACCACAGCTGGATTTAAATTGAACTTTTAATTGTAAACTTATTGGAAATAGCAAGTGGGTTTGAGTAAATAATAAAAATTTATTGATAATCGATAAAGATTCTGTTATTCTATACATATAATAATAGAAATTAGACATAAAGGTTAATAATCTTTGTGCACAGATAATGACTACAGGAGGACTTTTTATGAAATCATATTCAACAATTTTCTTAAAGATAGCTGTTATTCTTATAGGAATTCCAGTTCTTGCTTTGTGTATATTTTGGGTGCCTGGATTTATAGGTTATATACCTTATCCAATTTTAATTAGTGTATATGCATCGGCGATAACGTATTTCGTTGCGCTATATCAGGCTTTAAAACTTTTAAGATATATTGATAAGAACAAAGCTTTCTCAGAATTATCTGTAGGATCGTTAAAGAATATAAAATATTGTGCAATCGTAATCAGTAGTATATTTATAGTGCTAGTCCCATTCTTATTTCCTATAGCAGATGCAGATGATGCACCAGGACTTGTAGCATTTCCATTGATCATTGCTTTTGCTTCTTTAGTGATCGCAGTCTTTGCTGGTGTTCTTCAAAGGCTTTTAAAAGAAGCTATAGATATGAAATCAGAAAATGATTTAACAATATGAGGTGGGAAATATGGCGATTATAATTAATATTGATGTGATGTTGGCTAAAAGAAAAATGAGTGTAACAGAACTCACAGAGAAGGTTGGAATAACCATGGCCAATCTTTCTATATTGAAAAATGGAAAGGCAAAAGCTGTTCGATTTTCAACATTAGAAGCAATCTGTAAAGCTTTAGAATGCCAACCAGGAGATATTTTAGAATTCAGAGACGATACTTAAAATTATTAAATTAGAGCTATAGACCTCCACAACCAATCATTAAGGTTATTAATGTGAGATGCAATATTATCAATAAAAACTCTTATGCATAATACAAGTTTTCATAAACACTTTTTTGATATCACTAAAGCGTAAGACAATAAATTTAAAAGAAGAATTTAAGTTATGGCTGTGGGAATTTTAAGAAAAAATAAGGAGTATAGGTAAATGTCAGCGACATCAATTGTTTTAAATGTATTGTTTAGAAAGGGTGATGCTATAAGAGATAAAGGACTAATTAACCCTGAAAATATCAAAAGGTATGACAATATAGATTACTATGGTGATGAAATTGAAGAACATTTGCTTGATATATACATTCCAACTGACAAGACTAAGTTGCTGCCTGCAATTGTCTCTATTCATGGTGGTGGATGGGTATATGGTAATAAGGAAGCATATCAATTTTATTGTATGAATCTAGCTGAGAATGGATTTGCAGTAGTGAACTTTAACTATCGTCTTGCACCCAAACATAAATTTCCTGCTGCTTTAGAGGATGTGAATTCAGTTTTTCATTGGATAAAGGAAAATTCAGAGAAGTTTCAAATTGACCTAGAGAATTTATTTGTTGTAGGGGATTCAGCAGGAGCACAGCTTGCAGCTCAATATGCAGCAATCACTACTAACGAAGAATATGCAAAAATCTTTGACTTTAAAACTACGGATATTAAAATAAAAGCTATGGGATTAAACTGTGGAATCTTTGATCCTCTTGATAGGGTAAGAAATCAAGGAAATTTATTGATGAATAGATTTTTAAAGTATTTGCTACGAGATTATCTAGGTAAAGAACTCTACAGATATGAAAGAGAAATGGATTTCCAATCTAATATCACAGCATCGTATCCAATATCCTTTGTAACATGTAGTGTCAATGATATATTAGTAGGGTGCAAACCTAGCTTTCTAGCTAAGCTGAAAAATTCAGGGATTACTTATATCTATAAGGAATATGGACATAATGATAAGTCTATTAATCATGTATTCCATCTTAATATAAGAAAAGAGGAAGCTATAAAACTAAATAATGAACAAATAGAATTCTTTCGCCAATATATAGTCTAGTTAAGAGCGTTTTATATGGAAGCAAAATGATATTGAGAAAATTTTATTTGTTCTAGGTGATAAGTGAACTAGTGAGAATGTTTATGAAAATGATTATATATAATTGTTAAAATTAAATCTCTATAAAATGGAGAAAAAGAGCATAATCCTATATAGGGGAAAATGCTCTTTTACATTCTTTATATTCATTTATTAAGTAGTACAACGAATTGCAATTAACTTTTGTATAAATAAGTACTTGTAGCATAACATTGCTACTTTAGAGTATCTCTTATACTGATGTAATAGAAGTTGCAACAAGAGGTACATCTACAGAAACTTTCTCACCGATAAAAAGTCCATTTGGACAATTTATTTTCGTAGCATCATCTATGCTAACTTGTAAAGTTTCTCCAGAATCTGTTACTAATACTAAGGTATGCATTGCGCTACCATCGCCTACTTTGCCGTTAATTACCATATAATTCACCTCCATGGCTCGCTGTTATAAATACTTTACTGTATATTGTATTAAATGGAAATGAATTTATGATAATTGAAAGTCAAATATTATTTTTAGGTATTTAATATGTATGAAGAAAGATTTTAATTGCTTTAATAAAAATATGCTTATATAATCACATTTTTCAGGTTTAGAAGGTCAGGTAATTTAAATTTAAAGGAACGGAAAGAGAATAGTATGGAAATAAAAGAAGTTCATAATTTTAATATTTATGAGGAATCGGAATTCATTAATATACAAAATCAATTGAAGAAAAAAATAAGCTTAAAAAATACCTTTAGTAAAAATAGTATTAAACTAGTTGCAGGTGTAGATTTAGCTTATTGGGAAAAAGAAAATAAGCAGTATGGCACCTGTTGTATAGTCGTTATTGATTATAATACAAAACAGGTAGTTGAAAAAGTTAATAGTGTAGGAGAAATCAAAGTACCGTATATACCTGGATTTTTAGCATTTAGGGAATTACCTTTAGTTACGGAAGCTTTAAAAAAATTAGTAGTGGAACCTGATATATTTATCTTTGATGGTAATGGATACTTGCATTTTAATCATATGGGTATAGCTACTCATGCGTCATTTTTCTTAAATAAACCAACTATAGGAGTGGCAAAAAGTTATTTAAGAGTTAATGAAGCAGATTTTCAAATGCCTCAAAATGAAGAAGGCTCCTTCACTGATATTATAATAAACGGAGAAGTATATGGTAGAGTCCTTAGAACAAGAGAAGATGTGAAACCTATATTTATATCATGTGGTAACTATATTGATCTAGAAACTTCTACAGAAATAGTACTAAATTTAATTAACAATGAAAGTAGATTACCAATCCCAGTTAGATTAGCTGATTTAGAAACACATATTAGTAGAAGTGCTTTAAGCTAGCTGAAAATAAGTGTATACTAGTGTATAAATAGTGGAGGGATCAGCTCTATGCTAAGAGAAATGCTTGTGGTTCCTTATAATGATGAGTGGCCTCAAATATATGAAGAGGAGAAGAAAGTACTATCAAAAATCTTTGGTAAGGTAATACTGGATATACAGCACTTTGGGTCAACATCAATCAAAGGAATGTCTGCAAAACCAACTATAGATATTATGATTGTAGTTGATGATATAAAGCAAATCGACACATATGACGATATTATGAAGCAGCATGGATATCTTGTTAAAGGAGAAAATGGGATTAAAAACAGAAGATATTTCGTAAAGTTAAGTCCAGATAATTCAGGTAACCATAACTATCACTTACATATATATCAAAAAGGGAATCAACATATTTCTGATGAATTGATATTTAGAGATTATTTGCGTATTGATAGTGAGTCTTTTAAAGAATATGAAAAAGTAAAAATAGAAGCTTCACTAAAATTTCGCTATAGTCCTTCTGAATATGTTGATGCAAAGTATGAATGTATTATGAGAATTATGGATAAGGCTAAAAGATATTTTGTAAATTAAGTCGCTTTAAAATATATGTATTCAAAAGGGTATATTTTGGTCTGTAAAAAAGATTGGTTATGAGCCAGTCTTTTTTGTTTTTGTGGATTATAAATCGAATATGGATTGTAAATCCAATGTGAATTGGAAATTTAAACGTGATTATAAATCGAACCTTAATTGTAAAATGAAAATCCATGCTATTAGGCTTGTTTCTAGTAGGATTAATATAGTTTGTATTGATAAAGGGTGTATAGATTTTTCCTTTACAAATAGTAATGCTAGAAGACTAATCAATGTTAATGGTTGGTCTTCTTTTGTTTGATGATTGAAATAGTTTAACATGATTGCTATCCTTGTTATGCTGGTGGCGGATAAGGAGATAATCATGTCTAAATATTTAACTTACGAAGAACGCCTTGATATTCAGGCGTGTTTAAAAGAAAATCTTTCTTTTGGAGCAATTGGCAAGATAGTTAAGAAAGATCGTACTACTATCGCCAAGGAGATAAAAAAGCATGCAACTGAAATAAAAACTGGATACAGTGGGTGGCCATACAATACCTGTAAACGCCGCTCAAGCTGCAAACTAAAACGTATATGCAAAAAAGAAGAGTGTACTCATCCTTCAGCACAGTACTGTAAGATTTGTCGCAACTGCAATGATCTTTGTTCAGAGTTTGAAGAAGAAATCTGTTCAAGTAGTTTTAAACCACCTTATGTTTGTAATGGGTGTGGACAGCTTAACAGATGTACTCTTAAAAAAATGATGTATTATGCAGATGATGCCCAGACCGCCTTTGAAGAAAACATATCAGATGCAAGGAGTGGAATTCTCTCAAGTGAAGCGGAGCTTGCAAGACTGAATACTTTGATTTCACCACTGATTAAACAAGGTCAATCGATACACCAGATATATATCGATCATATAAATGAGCTCATGTGTAGTGAAAAGACACTCTATAACTACATAGATGCATGCCTCTTTGATGTACGAAACATTGACTTACCACGCAAGGTAAAATATCGACCACGCTACAAGAAATCAGAATTCAAAGTTGATAAAGGATGCCGTATAGGCCGGAATTACAAAGATTTTCAAGCCTTTATGGAAAAGAATCCAGAGCTTTCTATTGTACAAATGGATTCCGTTATAGGAAGCAAAGGTGGAAATGTCCTATTAACCATTCACTTTGTGAATACTAGTCTTATGTTGGCGTTCGTGCGTGATTCAAATACCTCACAGTCGGTTATTGATGTTTTTGAACATATTTATCAGGTAATAGGAAAAACAGAGTTTAAGAATTTGTTTCCAGTCATCCTTACGGATAATGGCAGTGAGTTCTCCAATCCGAAAGCCATTGAATTTGGACCTGATGGACTTAGAAGAACTTATGTGTTTTATTGTGATCCAAGCAGCCCTTATCAAAAGGGCTCCATAGAGGTAAATCATGAGTTAGTTCGAAGAATTCTCCCTAAAGGGACTACTTTTGAGCTTTTAGACCAAAAAGACATATGTCTTATGATGAACCATATAAATTCATACAAAAGAAAAAAGCTGAACAACAGGAGTCCATTCCAGGCGTTCAGCTTTTACTATGGAGAAGATTTACTACACAGGTTAGATTGTTTCTCAGTAGCAGCTGAGGAAATCATTCTAAAACCAGCACTTCTCAAAAAATAACATATAAATAAGTAGTGGCTACCGGCAAACCTTACCTTATATATGACTACAGCAGGGGTGGATTTTCCGATTACAAAAAATCGACCGAAGATCGACCTTCTATTTGGCATGCACTTTTTTAAATGTCAGTAAGATAATTATAGCAAAATTCCTGAAAAAACAGTATGTTAACCGGGATTTTGGATTACAAAATTGGATATTTGTTTTCAAAATGGGACTTTCGCTTACAAAAGGAGAACTTCATTTTCAAAATGGGATTCTTGGGCTACAAATGGGAAACTCGTGTTACAATTCACCGAACCTTAATTGTATTATACTCAAAACAATAAATAGGTTGCATTAAATGATAAAAGTTTATTGATAAACGATAATAATTCTGCTATCATTAATATGAAATCTAAAAATGGTTTAACAGCCTGAGGCAAATAATACGGTTATTATAGTTAAAATCATTTTACGCAAAGGAGAAGTTATAAGTGCGAATAAAATTTATACTACCAGCTTTAGAAGAAGCCAAAAGTCCATATTGGAGACCTATAAAGTATTCATTGTTTCCTCCATTGGGTTTAGCTACTTTAGCATCCTTGTGTGATGAATCTGACCAGGTAGAAATAGTTGATGAACATGTGGAAGAAATTAATTTAAATGATGAGCCAGACTTAGTTTGTATTGAAAGCTATATAACTAATGCGTATAGAGCTTACGAAATTGCAGATTCATACAGAAAAAGAGGAATTAAAGTTGCTATTGGGGGACTGCATGCCACTTCATTACCAGAAGAGGCAAAAAATCATGCAGATACTATTTTGCTCGGACTTGGTGAAAATAGTTTTCCTAAATTTTTAAAGGATTTTAAAGATGGAAACTGTAAGGAATTTTATCAGCAAGGAGAAGTGTCATTGGACAATCTTCCTCTTCCAAGGAGGGATTTATTTAAACAGGAGAAATACTTAGTCCCTAATTCAATGGTCTTTTCAAGAGGATGTCCTAATAAGTGTTCATTTTGTTATGTTAGTTCATTTTACAAAGGTGGAAAATCTTTTTTTGCATATAAAGTGGACAGGGTATTAGAAGAGATTGAAAGTATGAAGGGAAAGCATTTATATTTTCTAGATGATAACATATTCGCAAATAAAAAGTTATCAAGACAAATCTTTAAGGAAATGAGAGGAATGAATAAATATTTCCAAGGTGCAATAACAGTGGATTCTATTCTCCAAGATGATACCATAGAACTTGCATATGAGGCTGGATTTAGAAGTGCTTTTATTGGTTTTGAAAGTATTAATAAGCAGAATTTAATTCAAGCAAATAAGGGTTCAAATATTGGCAAAGATTATATTGCAGCAATAAAAAGATTAGATAGATTAGGAATAATGATAAATGGAAGTTTTATTTTTGGATTGGATGATGATAACTTAGATGTTTTTGATAGAACGACAGAATGGGCTGTTAGTAGTGGTATAACCACAGCGACTAACCACATTCTTACACCTTACCCTGGTACTTCCATATATGATAAAATGGATACTGATAAGAGGATTATTACTAAGGATTGGAGATTATATGATACTAGACATTTAGTGTTCAGCCATCCTAATATGACAAAAGAAGAAATGGAAAGTGGATATAATAGAGCATATAAAAACTTTTATAAGTGGAGCAATATATATAAGTCATCAAAGGAGCACGAAGAGATAAAGATGAAATTGAAACATTTCACTTATGCAGGTGCCTGGAAAAAGTTTGAGCCAGTATGGAATTTCATCATTAAGAATGAGCTTCTTTCAAAGACTAGGGGTGCCTTAGTAAAAACATTAAAATAATTTAGTAAGAAGTTGAAGAGAGGATGTTTTTTTAACTCCTATGGGAGGCAAAGTTTGTGATGAAAGTAATTGATAGTAGTATATAGAAAAGGAGAGACCTGTCATTTGGATCCATGTTATAATATAGAAAATGTCATATAGCTTGGAATTTGATTTTAGAATAGTTAGAATCAACATTAGTTAAGTAGTGGGGGAACAAAAATGGGTAATGAGAAAACTAATCAATTACTTAAGGATTTTATATCTAAGTTGCCTGAAAGTTATAGGGAGATGTTTCGGGAAATTGCAGAATACGCAATATCATTAGGTTATACACCTAAAAAGACGAAAACAAAAGAGTTTATTCTCGATTTTTCAAAAAGCAAGGTTAAGAGAACTATTATGAAATTGGAGATTCGCGACAATAGTATAAAAGATAATAAGCCAGGACTAAGATTAAAGTTTTATGCTAACAAGGGTTATTCAGAAATTTTCAATCAAGGCATACAGCGAGTTATAGAAGAATATGATGGTAGATACACTGGTTGTTATGGTTGTGGAAGATGCAAAGGTGAATTGGAAGGATATACTTATACTTATAGTGATGGCAAAAAAATATTTCGTTGTGGCAGTGAGTTAATATCAATACATAATTTTGGCCCTGAAAATATTTCTGAACTAAAAGCGTTAATAAAAGGACAAGATGAGTTTTTTATGAAGAATAATCTTTCTAAAAATGAAAGAAGGAATTAATGAAGAGTTGAGGAGAGTAACTTTTGTGTAAAGAATAATATAGAAATAACTGTAATCTTCTAGATTATGTCTAAAAATGCTAAAATTAATTTATGAGCATATTTATAATGAAATAGAGTCAATAGGGAGATATAATGATAGTATTTAGAAATTTATACCCAAATGAATTAGAAAAATGGTTTGATTTTTTAGTTGAAGAAATTTTCAAAAGTGAATCGAAGAAGTTCTTTAGTAATCATTGGTACAATGACCCATACAAAGATATCAACGGGATTTTTGTTGCTGTCGATGCTGATGGTAACTTTTTAAGTACCTTAAGGGTTTTGGTAAGAGATATTTATATTAATGGGATGAAAATAAGCTGTGGAGGCATAAGCTGTGTTGGGACAAAGGAGGAATATAGAGGCCAAAAGCTATCTACGACTCTTGTTCAAATGAGTATAAAGTATATGGAAGATAGAAACATTTGTATTTCGTACTTGCTATCTGGAGACTACAATGAAAAATATTATAATAGATATGGTTATTACAAGTGTCCAAGATATATAAAGTATTCTAGTATAAATAAGTGTAATAATGATAGTTATGATTATTGTATAAGAGACTTAAATATTGAAGGTGATATAAGAGATATTTCTGATATTCACGAAAAATTTTCAAGTAAGTTTAATGGTAGTATAGTACGTAGTATGGAATATTGGAAAGAATGGATTGTATCTAATACAACGTGTAGTTGTAAAATAGCTTATGATAATTCAGGTAAAGTGATAGCTTATATAAGTTTTCAAGTAGATAACAATAATATAGAGATATTAGATTTTGGTTGTTTATCAGAATACATAAATATTTTTGATTCACTGATTGAGAAGATAAGTAGTGACATGGATGGTGATAATTTTAAGGTAATATATGATATGAACATTACTTCTAGCATGGAAGTAGAGTCTTCTTGGGAGCCTTGTTGTTTTATGTATAAACTAATTACACCATTTTTAATTGGAAATTTAAAGGTTGATAGTTCTGAAAAATTACTAGAAATCTTAAAAGGGGACGGAGATGTATCTAAATTACTAGTATGGGCCGTTGATGATTTTTAGGTGTTTTCCCAAACTAATGACAATTATGGTTTCTAAGGTATATAAAATATAGTGAAAGAAATGTTGTGGTGATTATATAGGTAAAGTGTATTATATATATTTACAAATCAACGTGAAATAAAGATTATTTATATTTCAGGAGTAGGATAATGATAGATAAAAATATAAAGATTATTTCATTGCATGAAAAACCGCAACTTGCTAATGAAGTTATCGACTATGCAAACAAAAATTGGCCGCCTATAAGTAAGTATTTCACTGAGGTAGTGCAACAAGTTTTGGACACCGATGAAAGTTTGCCGAAATGTTTTATATTGCTCAAAAATCAACGAATCATTGGATTATACACATTGGTGAATCAAGACTTAGTGGAAAGAAAAGACTTATCACCATGGATTGCAATGATTTTTATTGACGAAAAGGAAAGAGCACAAGGGTTGTGCAAGGAAATACTTTTACATGGTAGAAGAATAGCTGGAGATTTAGGCTTTGATAAAGTATATCTTTCAACAAACCACATTGGATTGTATGAAAAATATGGCTTTAAAGAAATAGCGTTAGATATGTTTGTTTGGGGTAGGCCAGCAAAAATTTATGAGCATTCATCAATTAGCTAAAGTGGATTTTCAGACAATACCTGTAGATAAAATACACACTAAATTTCATATACTAGAAGATGAAACAATAGCTAGTATAAACGGGATTAAGTATTGAAGAAATTAAAAAAGTAAAAATATATTAATTTGATTTTATAAAAAACCAAGCCAGTATACTAGCTTGGTTTTTATTTAAGATATTCTATTTTACAACGATATTAACAAGTCTTCCTTTAATAACGATGACCTTAGCTACTGTCTTATCACCGATAGCAGCTTTAACATCAGCATCAGCAAGAGCAGTTTCTTTAATTACATCTTCTTCAAGACCAGTTGCAACCATTATTTTAGCTTTGATTTTACCGTTAACTTGGATAGCTATTTCAACTTCATCCTTAACTAAAGCTTTCTCATCAAAGGTTGGGAAGCTTTCGTTGAAGATTGAGAAGTTTCCACCAATAGTTTCCCACATTTCCTCTGCAAAGTGAGGAGCAAATGGAGCTAAGATTCTTAAATAATCTATAACTACTTCTTTAATGAAGGCAGAGTTCTTTTCTTCTTCATTTAAGTATTTTGATAAAGCGTTAGTGAATTCCATGATTCTAGCTATTGATGTGTTAAATTGCATTTTATCCATATCGAATAGAACGCTCTTTATTGTGTTGTGTCTTACGAAATTAAGATCTTTTTCTGCTTTATCTATTGAAGTCTTGCCTGATTTCTTCATTTCTTCAACAGCAGAAGTTATAACTCTTTCAACTCTGTCGACGAAACGTGCCATAGATTTTATAGCATCATCACTCCATGGGCCGCCTTCAGTATAGTCAAAGCCGAACATTAAGTACATTCTGAATACATCGGCACCAAACTCGCTGATATATGTATCAGGAGAGATTGTATTTCCTTTTGATTTACTCATTTTTAAACCGTCTGGTCCAAGGATTAAACCTTGATGAGTAAGTGATTTAAATGGTTCATCGATGTTTACAAGTCCCATGTCACGTAGAGCCTTAGTTACGAATCTTGCGTAAAGAAGGTGCATTGTAGCATGTTCTGGACCACCAACGTATTTGTCAACTGGAACCATAGCATTTACTTTGTCAACATCCCAAGCTTTTTCGCTGTTTAGATTGTCTACGTATCTTAAGAAGTACCAAGATGAGCAAACGAAAGTATCTAAAGTATCAACGTCTCTATGAGCTGGGCCACCACATTTTGGACAAGTAGTGTTAACGAAAGACTCACTCTTAGCTAATGGAGATTTTCCATCTGGAGCGAATTCAACATCGTATGGAAGTTCAACTGGAAGATCTTTTTCAGGTACTGGTACTATTCCACAAGAATCACAGTGGATCATTGGAATTGGAGCACCCCAATATCTTTGTCTTGAAACTAGCCAGTCTCTTAATCTAAAGTTTACTTTCCAGCCTCCAAGGTTGTTTTCAGCAAGCTTTTTAACGATAGCTTCTTTTGCAGCATCGGAAGCTTTGCCGTTGAATTCCCCACTGTTTACAAGGTTTCCGTAGCCAGTGTATGGAAGTTCATCGCCTTCAACAACTCTGATTATTGGTAGGTTGTATTTTGTAGCAAAAGCAAAGTCTCTATCATCATGAGCAGGAACTGCCATAACAGCACCAGTACCGTAAGTAGCAAGAACATAGTCAGCAACCCAGATTGGCACTTCAGCATGAGTTATAGGATTTATAGCATAAGAACCAGTGAAGACACCAGTCTTTTCTCTTGTTATTGATTGTCTTTCGATTTCACTTTGTTTTGAAGTTTCAACTTTATAAGCTTCAACAGCTGATTTGTTTTCCTCAGTTGTAACCTGATCAACAAGTGGACTTTCTGGAGCAAGAACAACATAAGTCACACCGTTTAATGTATCAACCCTTGTAGTAAATACATCAAAGGATAAATCGCTATCTTTAACTTTGAAAGTAGCTTCAGCTCCTTTAGACTTTCCTATCCAATGCTTTTGCATAGCTTTAGTTTTTTCAGGCCAATCAAGACCATCGATACCATCTAAAAGCTCATCAGCATAATCAGTTATCTTTAAGAACCATTGAGTAAGATTTTTCTTTGTAACTTCAGAGTCACATCTTTCACAGTGACCGTCTATAACTTGCTCATTAGCAAGAACTGTGTTACAACTTGGGCACCAGTTTACAGGAGCATTCTTTCTGTAAGCTAGATTTTTTTCATATAATTTTAAGAATAACCATTGAGTCCATTTGTAGTAATCTGGTTTGCAAGTTACTACTTCATGATCCCAGTTAAACATAGCTCCCATAGCTCTTAATTGTTTTTCCATAGTTTCTATGTTTTTTAAAGTTGAATCCATAGGGTGGATTCCAGTCTTAATCGCATAGTTTTCAGCAGGTAGACCAAAAGCATCAAAGCCCATTGGTTGGAATACATTGTAGCCTTGCATCTTTTTAAATCTTGCCCAACTATCTACTGGACCGTAGTTAAACCAATGACCAGCATGAAGCTGAGCACCAGAAGGGTAGGAGAACATTTCAAGAACATATAATTTTTCTTTTTCACTGTCTTCCTTAAAATCATAAAGCTTAGCAGCTTCCCATTTGTCTTGCCACTTCTTATCTATTGAAGTTCCGTATGCCATTTATATTCACTCCTTAAGTATTATAGTTTTTCAAATAAAAAAAGCCTTCATCTCACAATTAGAGACGAAAAGCTAACTTCCGCGGTACCACTCTAGTTAAAGCATAAAAATGCCTTCACTCAATTAGAATAACGGTTTTCTCCGTGCTGCCATTTCCTGCAGCAAGCTCAAAGACGAGTTCATATCTTATCATTACTGTCTTACACCAACCGACAGTTCTCTAAAAATGCATCGATACTACTATTTCTTTTCAAAGCATAATATGCAATTATCTACTATTTTATTGGATATGTATGGCTTTGTCAAGGGAAGGGTTAGCAATATTAGCTATAAGGGGAGAGAAATCTACATGCAATTCAAATGGATTTTAGGATGATGAGGCATGAACCGTACCTAAATGACGTAGGATTTATTTGCCCTCGTTGATATTGCTAGTATTAAGCAGATTTTTAGTTTTAGAAGTTATCGCATAAGAGCAAGAGAATCTATATCAAAAATTTTATTTTTACTAAGAGCTTCATAAAATTGAAAAGTACTCGATATACTTAACGGATGTGCGGTGTAATCTAGAAAATAAATACAAAGATATGCTAACAAAATACATGCATTAGACAAAGGTACTTCCAAAAAATGTGAGGTTTAAGAACGTAAATTTCAACGGTAAAAATGGTTAAAATGATATCCAGTAGAAAAGCATTTTTTTGCTTTCTACTGGATTTAGTTTATTAAAGATATTTATAAAAATAGTTACGGAGAAATTTTCACGCTTACACTAAAAATGTTGATATAAATAATTATGAAAGCATAGTAGTGTTGAAAATTATATTACAATATTATAAATAGGACATTTATTAGCAATATAAAACAGGCAGATATTACATATAAGTGTTATTATCAAAATATGGAGGAGAGCTATGGATTGGATAAATAGTATGCAGAACGCTATTAATTATATGGAAGATAATATCTTGGAGGAAATTAACTATGATAAGATAGCCCAATGCGCTTATTCATCAACATACCATTTTCAGCGTATGTTTAGCATGTTGACAGGGTTTACGGTTGGAGAATATATAAGAAATAGGAGATTAACTCTTGCAGCACAGGAACTATCATTTTCAAAGGAAAGGATTACAGATATCGCCATTAAGTATGGTTACGGAACATCAGAAGCTTTTACAAAAGCTTTTCAAAGATTTCATGGGATAACTCCTACGGCTGCGCGAGAGTCAGGTGTTAAACTAAAGTCCTTTAATAGTCTATCAATTCAGGTTACTTTGAAAGGGGATAAAGAGATGAATTATAAAATTATTGAAAAAGAACCTTTTAAAATATTCGGTAAGGATTTCAAAACAAATATCATCGGTGGTAGATGTTTTAGTGAAATTCCTGAGTTTTATGCAAAATGTATTTCTGATGGTACAAGTGCAAAAATAATCAGAAATGCTGGAAAACCGGAAAATGGGATTTTGGATGTTGGTGTTCTTTTCAATCATAATCCTCAAGATGGTTCTATGAGGTACATGATAGGCTGCGATGTTACTGATACAAATACAAATATACTAACAGAGTTTAGAATACTAGAAATTCCATCTTTAACATGGGCAATTTTTGAGGTTGAGAATAATAGTGATGAAGATATTCATGAAATGTGGAGAAGAATTGGATCTGAATGGTTTCCTGCATCAAGTTATGAACATGCTGATGCCCCTGAAATGGAGAGGTATTATGGTAATAATGATACAGGCTGTCGATGTGAGATTTGGATACCTGTCATAAAAAAGACTTATTAAACCGGACTTAAAGGTCCTACATTACATACCATAATTGTAAATCTATATTTAAATAAGTATGCTAATACATCGGAATGAATAGAATAAAAGGAGATATTTTATGAATTTAGAAATATCAGAAGAATTTATAGGCAGAGTTGAACAGTTACTTAAAAAATCACAAGGTGAAAAATGTAAGTTAAAAGTTATAGAACCTTATGCAGTAGGTGCCAATAATACTTGTTATTATCTTGTTACTAAAAATCCTGATAATAAATTTTTCTTAAAGTGTGAGAATGCTACTATAATGCCTAGGACACGATGTGGCCAAATTGAACGTGAGGTAGAAGGCATTAAATTAATGAATAAGGCAGGGATACCTTGCAAAAAAATAATACAATATGATTTTACTAAAGAAGAGATAGATACCAGATATGTATTGGAAGAATTTATTGAAGGAGAACTCCTTATAGAAATATGGAATGACTTGAATGAAAGTGAAAAGCAAAATATTGCGAATGAGATAGAGGATATCGTTGAAAAGATGAGAAATATTAATTTTTCATATTATGGTGATATTTATGAAAATAGTATTATAGGTAAATACGCTACTTGGAGAGAGGCATATTTATCAATAAGTGAAATATTAATTGAAGATGCTAGGCAACTTAATATTTTTACTGAAAATGAGCTTGCGCTAATTTCAAGGGCTACCGAATTTTGTTCTTTAAAGCTTTCTACCAATGTTCCGTCTTCATTTAATCATAGAGATTTAGGAACGCATAATGTGATAGCTATTAATTCAGAGGGAGTGACTAAAGTTGGAGCTATAATTGATTTTGGTCTTTCATTAGCAGTACCTTTCTATAATTTTGATTATGGTATAAGAAAATATGGTGGTTGGAATTTCAATGAAATAGATGTATTGAAGAAGTATAATATTACCAAGGATGAATTTGATGCTACTGAGTTGTTATTTGATCTGGAGTTAACAGTTTTCTTAGCTTCCATAGAATTTGCTCCTGATAAGCCATTTGGATATATTTCACGTATCAAAGTATTTGTTGAATCTTGCAAAAAATATTTATGATTATCAATTAATGGTTTACAAAAAAGTCTATGTTCTACCCGTTATGGATAGCATAAGTAAAGAAACACATACTTCTGAAACAACAAAGATGGAAATATGGATGAAATTAAAGGAAGCTATGAATTAACCTTTAAATTGTAGGAGTGGACAATATGGTATATAACATAATAAAAGATAGAAGTGAGATACAAATGGTTTTGATAAAAGAGTATCATAAGAATCGCATTAGATTAAACAAATGGTAAGAAGTAGAATCCTTCAAGGATGAGGGGCTACTTGTTACCATTTGTTTAATGAATACCACAGGTTTTATCTGTGGTTCTAAAATAAGAGTTCATTAATTTTTCTATTAAACTGAGTGAGGAGGAAGTTAATCTAATTGGTCAGTTAAGTGTAAAGTTTAGAATTAGTGCATGATGTCAGAACCTTATGTATAATATAATTAATGAGAATTTGTTTTAAGTTGTGAAATAAAAGATACTTATTACAAAAAAACTGTCTATGAAAGTACAGTCTCTTTTATATCCATCTTGTCGATAATGCTGCCAATTTTTTTCTTAGATTTTTCAATAGCAATTGTCATTTCTTCTTTGGTAGTGCCTGTGCCATCTACCAATAGTCTTTCAAATTCGCTTATACCCATGAACTTCATAATATCCTCGATATAGTCTAACCCTTTATTAAGCATCGGTCTCATCATCCATGCAATGTTTCCACCAGAAGATTGAATATAAACTGCGGTCCTAGGTTTATCATTTAGAAGTCCTTCAGGTTTATCTGCTTTCTTAGGAAAGGTAATTGTCTTACCAACTTGCACTATACAATCTATATATTCCTTCAATGGAGCAGGAAAGGATAAACTCCACATAGGCGAAGCTATTACATAAACATCTGCTTGTATAAATTGATTACATAACTCTAATATTTTATGAATTTCCGTTTGCTCTTTTTCAGGAAGCTTTCTTGCTGCTTCTTCACTCACAACGCAATTTCTACCTTCAAAATATGCATATTCCAATCTAGGTATATGTTCTTTATATAAATCTAACTCTTCTATCTCAAAATCGGGATATTTATCAAGAAATTTATTGACAAAGTCTCTACCAATGGTTTTGCTTGCTGATAAGCTCTCTGGTTTAGAGTTAACGGTAATGTATAATAGCTTTTTCAAAGTAACAACTCCTTTAATATAAAATTAGTATGCAATGTTAGTGTATGTATACTTGAATAATTTATAAGTGTTGTTAAGAATAGATTAATAGTTACGGGAGTTTAGAGTTGAAGATTTAGAAGAATTATATGATCTTACATTACAGCCTGAGATAACAGATTTCTTACCAGATTGGAAAGCAACAAAAGAGCAACGTAAAGAGTGGCTAATAAATATGCATATAAAAGGTAATAAAGATTTTTTAAAAGCCATTCCTGATATTAGTTGCCGATGGTTAAATTTGGGAATTATACTAAAAGAAACAAATGAATTCGTTGGTTGGTGTTTAACAGGGCCCAAGGATGAATTGATTGAACCGAATCGGGAAATAGGTTATGCTATTTCAAAATATCATAGAAATAAAGGTTATACAGCACAAGCAGTTCAAGCATTGATTAAGTATTTGTTTGAGGAAATAAATGTTGAGGTTTTGAATGCAATGGCTTTGACCCATAATGCAGCTTCTAACAGAGTTATACAAAAGTGTGAATTTAGATATTTAAATGATATTAAGATAGATGATAGGAAATTTCATTGTTATAAACTTAATAAAAATGAATTGAAAAGTAATGATTATCAATTAAAATTGAATATGTAGATTGAAGGAATAACTTATATTATATAAAATTATGATATAGGTTATTTTTGCTGAAGGACAAAGTATGTCTTCAAATATATATTGATAATAAAGAAAAGGCTGAAACAAATATACAGAAAAAAAGGAACAGAAATTGCTAAAACAAAGAAGTTACCGCTTGAATATGGAACTGGACTTGGAAGTGAACCGGGCATTGATGTATTGGGTAATCTCTGGGAAGAGGTACATGCATATAAAAAACAGGTACAGGTAATGGTAGTAGGTTCAGAAGAATGGGAGTTATGTTATCTTGCTCTGAAAAAGGATTTTACAATTACTGCGATGGAAATATGGATGAAATTAAAGGAACCATGAGTTAATGTGATGAATTATAGTTTTCTACGGGAAAAAGTACAATGATTATATAATAACGAGTTTGTGAATGCGTCACATTTGCTCAAACTTAATTTGCACAATAGGGGTGCAGGAAGAGGTGAATTATGTTTGTGGAAGAAAGTAAAATAGAGATAATCAGCTTATCAGATTCAATTATAGTGGCCGGTTTAAATCTTCAGAAATCCGGGTTACCAATTAGTTTTGACAGTCTGGGTAAGATGTGGGGACTTTACACGGAGGAAATAAGAAGAAAAACTCCAAATCGACTAGAGAAGCATACTGAGTATGGAATCTGCCTGAATAAGGTGCCAGACTATATAGTGGGTATTGAAGTATCTGGGATATCCGATGTTTCGCAGGATTATTTTAGCTATACGATTCCAGCTGGCGATTGCATAAAAGTCTCCTTCAATGCAGAAAATCATGATACTTTAGTTGATAAAAAACTTATGAAAATGCAGAAAGAAGCAAAAAAGTGGGCAAAGAATAATAAAATAAAGTGTAATCCAGATTATACAGTGGAGGTTTATCCAATAGATACAATGAAGCAGGAATACCCGTCCATGTACATATTGATTCCTATTTTATTGAAATGAGTAATCGTAGGGTGCTGTCAAAGGTCTTGAGAAAATCTCATAGATCGCCATTGACCACCTGCAGGCTTGGAAAGAACAGTATTTGATGGTAGAAAGCCAAAAACGATTTTTAAAAAGCATATCTTAATTTTTTATAAAAAAATATAACTGAGGAAGAGGCATAAATTATGATAAAACCAATTGTAAAAGATGTATTGTTTTTAGGACAAAAATCAGAAGAGGCAACTAAAAATGATATAGTAGTAGTTGATGATTTAATAGATACATTAAGATCAAACCTAGAGAATTGTGTTGGATTGGCTGCTAACATGATCGGAGTAAAAAAGCGTATATTGGTATTTACTATAGGCGATATTATTGTACCTATGATAAATCCAGTTATATTAAAGAAAGAAAAGCTCTATGAAACAGAAGAGAGTTGTTTATCTTTAATTGGATTTAGAAAAACAAAGAGATATGAAATGATAGAGGTGGAGTATCTTGATAGAGCTTTTAAGAAGCAAAAGCAAGTGTTTACTGGATTTACAGCGCAAATAATTCAACATGAAATGGATCATTTTGAAGGTATAATAATATAATGGAATAATTAAAACTTCACTAAACTCATTATTACTGTTAGACTCAAGGTAGGTAATATATAACTAAATAATTAATCCTTACAGCCTGAAATAGCGAAATTTCTACTTGATTGGATAGCAACAAAGGAGAACTGTAGAGAATGGTTAACTAAATATGAAATTAAAAACAATAAACCTTATCATTTACCGTTAAATGATAAGGTTTATTTAAACTTTAATATATTAGATTAAATAAATATTATGCTACTGCTTCTAAGTCATCCTAAATTATTGTTTCTTTAGTCATTCTATCTTTTATAAAACCAAAGAAAGTTGTAATAAAAATAGCACCTGTTACCATTATAGAAATATTCCATGGCATAAAGGCTCTATCCATAGTCATTATTACATTAACTCTGAACCAATTTTGGAAAGGAATACCTATACCCAACAAAACTGCAAAGAAGAGAATTTTTCTTATTAAGCTTTTTCCCTTCATTTTTTTAATTTGGCTATTAACAAATAATCTTAATGAACCTACTCCACAACCAACAAAAAAGAATATTACTAAAAATAATTTTATACTTTCATTTAATACAAATGCCTTTGAAATTAAACCTAGGGCAATTAGGAATGTACATACCATTACAATGTAGGACTTTTTCAATAACTTTCACCTCAACAATTTATATTTTTATATTTAATTTATATAGCTTTAGTTTATTAAGCTACATAATTTTTTTCATATTAATTATTTTAATATTGGATAATATGTTAAATAGAGTAAAATATATTCATATATTTCCACAGTGAAATAATTAGTTAGGTTACCTAAGCAATATGCTAACATGCTTATAATAATTAGTCAATAGAGTAATTCTAGAGGTCTAATAAAAAATAGATTAGCCCCAAATAGAAATTTAGTTTCTATTTGGGGCTAGCATACCATTCATTGAAATAGATATTAACTTTATCTAATAAATCAATTAGTAATTCACTTTGTTCTGCTCCTAATCTTTCTACAATGCCAGAAAATAAAGAATTAAAATACTTTTTTAAAGACTCTACTATTTTTTTCCCTTCATCAGTTAAAGTTATTTCAATAACTCTTTTATCAGTTTGATTAACATGTCTTTCTATGTACCCTTTATTAATTAAATTTTTTACGAATTCAGTAGTACTTGGAGAGGTAATAGATAGACTTTTACTAATTTCTGAAATATTAACTTTATATCCTTTTTCCTTAGAAAGAAATTCTATACAAAGTAAAACTCGAGCTTCACTTTTCTTTATTCCCATTATAGTTTGATTATGTCTTTCAATTCTTGCTAAAGCTTCGAACGCGTCTATAAATTTTTTTATATCTATATTTGATTGTTTATTCAAAAAAATTCACCTCATTGAGTATATGTTAATTTATTATAATAAATTTTTCTATGTGGTTACAAGTTTTTATTTGCAGATTTATTTCTAAACAATATGACATATACAAAATATGCTATACTTAAAAAAGTAAGAGATTTTTTGTGTCAGATAAATAGTAATTGTGATTAAAAGTACTTGGGTTTGGGGAAACATTTATTATGAAAATAGGATTATAGACATATATTCAAGGAACTTTAAAAAACATAAGTAAGATGAGGTAAAAAATGAAGGTTCGAGTACCAGATTATTTTAAAGAATTTAAGTGCATAGCTTCACAGTGTGAAGATACCTGCTGTGCTGGATGGGAAATTGTAATCGATGATGAAACATATAATAAATACAAAAGGGTAGATGGAAACTTTGGAAAAACACTACGGGATAAGATAATACATCGTGATGGAGAAAATATATTTGTATTAAAAGGTAAGGATTGTGCATTTCTAAATGAAAGCAAACTGTGTGATATATATACTGAACTTGGAGATGATAGTCTTTGTTATACTTGTAGGCAGTATCCAAGATACACTGAAGAGTTTGGAGGCTTACGTGAGATAGGGATATCACTGTCATGCCCAGAAGCAGCACGGATAATATTAAGAGACTGTAAAAAGGTAGAGTTTCAAGTAAGTGAAATTCAAGAAGAAATCACTTCATATCATGATATTAATGCTATGCTTTTTATAAATCTTTTGCAAAGTAGAAAAATAGTTTTTGATATTCTTCAAAATCGTGATATTGTTCTAGATGATAGAGCTTCTTTAATTCTCAAGTTTATTAGTGAAGTTCAAGCAGTAATAGATGAAGATAATATGCAGGGAATAAAAGCTATTAATGAAAAATATTTAAACAACGACGTTAAAAATGAATCTATTGATATTTTAGATAAATATAAAGATAAGGGGAGTATTAAATATCATAACATAGAAGAATTTTTAAAAGTCTTCAAAGAATTAAAACATATAACCCCTAATGATCCATTAGGCTTGGACAAGGTATTAAACTGTTTTTGGCAGGGAAATGGTAATGCAGAGGTTTATTTAAATAAACATAAAGAATTTAATCAATATTATAAAGATAAGATTTACAAGTTTGAAAACATGTTAGTTTACTTTGTATTTAGATATTTTATGAAATCTGTTTTTGATTATGATGCATTTGCGAAAGTGAAAACAGCAGTGGTTAGTTATTTAATAATTAAGGAATTATTTTTGTTTAGATGGATAGAAAGTGGAAAGTTTACTGATGAGGATGCAGTAGACATAATGCACATGTATTCTAAAGACGTTGAGCATTTAGAGGAAAATATAGAAAAGTTAGCAGAGATATTTGAAACTAACGAGGTATTTAATTTAGATGGGTTTTTAAGCGTATTGATGAACTAATAACGTTACTCTAGGTAAACAAGAAAATAATAAGTAATGGTACCCTTTAAAAGGACTTATAACAAAGACTAAATAGGAAAGAGTTTGGACATTTATCATATTGGAAGAGATAAATTGATAAATACAAAATTCCTGAGATTTTAAAACAGCAACAGAATATAATAAGGAAAACTTTTAGGTACAGTAATGAAGAATAAATTTAAAAGAAAAACCTAGGTAGATTTATGAGCTAAGACTATTAAGTTTTGGCTCATTTTTATTTATCAAAAATAAATTAGGTTTATGTACTTAAGTAATCGAAATAAAATGTTATTATTGAAGATTTAAACACAAATAAGGTTATATATGCTATAGGTGAGGAGTACATAAAATGGAAATAGTAAGGGTTAATAAAGAAAATTGTAGCAAGTTAAAAGGTTATTGGGATGAACTTTCAAAAAATATACCATATTTCTATCCAGTAACTACTGATGAATTAATATATTCTTTATTAGAGGATAGAAGATATGGAGAAATAATTTTTAATTACTTAGAAACCTATTTAATAGAAGAAGATAATGAAATATTGGGATTTATTCAATTTGGAGAACCCCATATTTATTGGGATACTAACGGAAAGAAAGTTTATGATCCTAATATTGGAGTAATAAGACATATATATTTCAATGAAGATAGACATGAAGCTGGAAAGATGTTGGTTAATAAAGCAGAAGATTTTTTCAAAAATAGTAGTTTCGATAATTGTTTTGCTTTTAATCATGTATTAGGTTTAAGTTGTACTGCATACCATGGAAAGCTTCATGAAAGTAAGATATATATTGCTAAGTTGCTAGGAGAATATGGATACGAGATTGAGCATGAAAATGTGTACTATACTATAGACTTAACGACTAAACAACAGGTAGAAATAGATGAAGATATTAAAGTTATTAAAAATGGAATAAATGAATACAATAAAGAAGTTATTGATTTTATTTACAAGGGTGAAAAAATAGGAGAAAGTGTGGTTCTATATTTAGATAATGTCAAAACAGTATATATGAGTACCCTATGGATAGATAATAAGTATTCTAATAACGGTTTTGGTTCAAAATTTATTAAAATGATTTGTAATGATTTAAGGACAAAGGGATATGAAAAATTAGATTTAGATACCGCAAAGAATAATTTAGGTGGTCAGAGATTTTATGAAAGAAATACCTTTGTTAGTAAAGGCATTACAAGGAGTTATTTTAAATAGCATAAGGTAGATATGTTCCAATAAAGTTGATTCATAACTTATCCAGTTTTTGTCTAGGGTACAGGACTTAAAATGCAGTTTTATTATTAGAACTTATATAAATATTTCATAAATAAAAAAGAAGGAGAATCTTCTGGGAATTGGGCTTCTTCTTCTTTTTCAGTTATCCTATAATTATATAGTGTCAGAAACTGTGAAGTAGTTTGGAAGTTATTTATGTAAGTTGGTTATATGTATAATAATTATTAATACTGTAGCAGTAGGAATAATTAGCATGGTCTATATTCAAATAATGGCATCACTTAGTTGTTTGTTATTTAGTATAATAGATATTAAAGAGGAGTTGATTGAATGAGTGCGAACAAAAAGGTTTTTGTACTAGGGATGGCTAGAAGTGGTTATGAAGCTGCAAAGTTGCTAGTAAGCAAAGGCTATGAAGTTATTGTTAATGATGCTAATACTGAACAAAACTTAGAGCAGATGAAAGAATTGCAATCCTTGGGTGTCAGTATTGTTTTAGGAAGTCATCCTGATGATTTGATTGATAACACTTTTGAAATGATAGTCAAAAATCCAGGTATTTCAAATAATCATAAGTATATAGAGAAAGCTTGCAAACTTAATATCCCTGTCATAAATGAATTGGAATTAGCTTTTCGCTATTTTCCACAAGGGGTAAAAATTATTGGGATTACAGGGACTAATGGTAAAACAACTACAACAACGATAATTTATGAAATTTTAAAAAAGGCTGCAGTAGATGCATTTTTGATGGGCAATATTGGATATCCAGTCTGTTCTTTTGTATCTCAATTAAAAGATAATGATATTGCGCTTATGGAAGTATCAGACCATCAGTTGTGTAATGTAATAGAGTTTAAAACCAATATATCGGTATTAACTAATATATCTGAAGCTCATCTTGACTTCCATGGATCATACGATATTTATAAAAGCATGAAAAAAAGAATTTTTAATCATCATACCAAGAGTGATATGGCAATTCTTAATTTGGATGATAAAGAAGTACTTGACTTAACAAAGGATATTAAATCTACTAAAAAGTATTTTTCATTTAGTTCTTCAAATAAATTAGGTTGTACAATAACTGATGGATATATCTATTATAATAACGATAAAATAATATCTTTAGATGAAGTGAAAATTAAAGGAAAGCATAATTATGAAAATGTTATGGCAGCTATTGCAGTTGTCAAAGAGTTAGGTATAGAAAATCAGGTTATCACTGATTTATTAAAAACTTTTGGTGGAGTAGAGCACCGAATAGAATACGTTAAAACTATAAACAATATAGATTTTTATAATGATTCTAAAGCTACTAACATAAAATCAACTCAAACTGCACTATCTTCATTTACAAAACCAACAATATTATTGTTAGGTGGCTTAGATAGAGGTCATAGTTTTGATAGTCTAAAGGAGTATTTATCAAATGTAAAACTAATTGTGGCATTTGGTGAGGCAAAAATAAGGATAGAGGACTTTGCTAAGAAATGCGGCATTCCTTGTAATTTGGTTAATAGTTTAGGTGAAGCTACTGAAATAGCATACAATTCAGCTAGCGAAGGGGATGTTGTTCTTTTAAGCCCTGCATGTGCTGCATGGGACCAATTTAAGGACTTTGAGGTCCGTGGAAATTTGTTTAAGGAGTATATAAACAATCTAGAGGCTAAATGATTGAATTTGTTTTATAGCAAATAAGAGATTAACATAAGGTTAATGGAAGTAAGAATTTTGTTTAAGGGATGATATTATGACTATTGAAGAATTGTGGAAAAGAATAGAAGAGTGTGAAGGTCAAGTTTTCCGACAAATTAGAGGTGGTGAATTTACTTATAAAGTAAAAGGGAATGTTATAGAGTTAAATAGAACAAATAGAGTTGTATGCAAATCTACATTTGAGGAAGCGTTAAAACACGTGCCATTAGTGAACACAGTTCCTTTACAAAGGTTACAAGCTCCATCATATTTGTATGCTATATTGATGGATACAAGAATTAGAAGTAATAATTGGTGAGGCTTAGGATGTTAGTTTAAATGAAAAATAATTTTAAAAGAAAGATCTAGGTAAATTTATTAAATAAAGAAATTGGGGATTAGTACATGAGTATTGAGTTTAAAAAAGTCAGCGACTTTAATCGAGGAATACTCTTTCAATTATTGAAAGATGCGTATTCCTTTGATTGTAGATATGAACAAAGCTGGTATTCTAATTGGCAAGATTGTGATAACTTTTTCTTTGACAATTTACAAATTGCAGATAAATGTGGGTTCATCACAACGCTGAACGATGAAGCCATCGGATTTGTTGTATGGGATCCGAGAAATATGCCTGAGTATGCGGAAATTGGCCATAACTGCATTGTTCCAAAATACAAAGGCAATGGTTATGGCAAAATACAGCTTCAAGAAGCAGTCAATAGAATCATACAAAATGATGTAAGAAAAATTATTGTAACCACCAATGATGACTTAATCTCTGCTCAACGAATGTATGAGAGTGTTGGGTTTACCATACATCAAAAAAGAAAGAATCAAAATATTGAAGATTTTGTTCGTGAATATATAGATTACGTATATTTTTTATAGTAAGCTGTCTAGAAAAGATCAAGTCTTTTCGGACAGCTTTTATGTATTAAATAAATATAATCAAAGTTAGTATATAAATTAATCTAGGGCTTAGATAAAATGATATATATTTACAAAAATTAAAAGGGGAGTTTTTGAATGTCATATGCTACAGTAAAGCCAAAGATAGATCTTGATGAGATTAATATTCTGTTAGAAAAGATTTTTCCATATCCTGTTGAGCAAATAGAAGAAGCTCCTACAGGGAAAATAAAAAAAGTGTATTTTTTAAAATATATGGGCAAAGCTTATGTAATTCGCTTTTCAAAGGATGATAAAGAATTTAAATTTGAAAAATATTTACAAGAAGCTTTAAAGGGGGAAGATTTTCCTTTAGCAAAACTTTTGTATAATGGTTCCTTTAATAATTACTACTATGCTATTTCAGAAAAGATTGAAGGTGTTGCGATTAATACATTAAGTGAAAAGGAAGTAAAAAATACACTACCAAGTATTATGGAAGCCTTAACTAAGCTTCATTCTATTGATTTAGCAGAGGCAACAGGCTATGGATGGTTGGACAGTAATAGAGATGGAACTTTTGATACTTTTACGGGATTCTTACAAAGCTTTTTCAGCAGAGAACAGGAGGGCTTTTGGAAAGGATGGTATGACCTCTTTGAAAATAGCTTTTTAGATTATGATATATTTAAGGGTTTATATAAAAAGATGATGGAGCTAGCACCATATTGTGAGGGTCGAAGATATCTAACACATACAGATTTTCATTATAACAATCTTATTATTAATAATTTAAAACTTGTAGGAATAATTGATTGGGGAGGGGTAAGCTATTTAGATTTCATCTTTGATCTGGCAAGATTAATTATGGAATTTCCAGATTATAATCTTTTAAATGAATTTCAGGCTTTTTATAAAGAGAATAATATGGATACTTCCAATTTTAATCAAAGATTTCTTTGTGCAGCTCTCTGTCATAGCTTGGATGGAATGAGGTTTTGGGCAAAGCTTGGAAGTATTGAAGCATATAAGTCAATTTTGGATAATGTTCTGATGATTTTAAATAAATATGAAATTAGTAGATTCTAAAAGCTTATTCGCTTTGGTAGAGAATAATTAAGAGAAATAGATGGCATTGTGGACTTACATGTTTTTCTATAAAATCAAAGTATAGAGAACAGCTGTTAATTCTAAAAATAAGAATTTGTGAGGATATCATATATGAAAAAAATAGATAAAGATCTAATTGTATGGGCTATAAATAAAATAGAAACAGAATATAAGGGAGAGATTAGTCTGCTACTTGGAAGAAAAGGAATAGGTAAGGTACCGGAAGACGGTGATGATATGGCTTTTGACTTTTTTATACCGGCTTGCGATCATGGATATTCTCTTGCAAGAACTTTTATAATTGATGATATGGGCTATGATTTATTTCCAATGTCCTGGGCAAGGATAGAGGGGCTAGCAGCCTTAAATGAAGGTATTGCCTTTTGTTTAGCAGACAGTGAAATCCTGTATGCCAGAAATGATGCTGATAGAGAGCGGTTTGAATTGCTAAGAAAAACTATGTTTAATAACCTGAAAAATAAAGATTATATATATATGAAGTCATTGGAAAAAATTAATACAGCAATGGATATATATAAAACTATGCTCTTTGAAAAGTCTCTCGGCAATGTGAGAAAGGCTGCGGGAGGAATTATTGAATATCTAAGCCAGGCACTGGCAATTATTAATGGAACTTATATTAAGAGGGATTATGGATATTCAGAGAGAATGGAACAGCTCAAGACATTTTCGAAAATTCCTACTGACTTTCTGAAAGACTATGAAGAAATTATTAGGGCTAAAGACACTGAGGTTATAGTCAAAGCGGTTCATAGTTTGATACAAGAAACAAGAGAGTTTTTCGAGCAGTTCACTCCGGAAGTAAAGTCAGGAAATTATAATTATGAGGAGCTGGCAGGATGGTATGAAGAAGCCAGATATACTTTCAGACGCATTGCTTATGCCTGCAAAAACAATAAGTTTATGGAGTGTTTTCATTTGGGATGCTATTTACAAGTAGAGTTTGATATTCTTACTGAAGAGGCAGGATTAAAAAAGATGGATTTGCTTGGTGTTTATGAGGATGATAATCTCTCTGCCTTTGAAAAACGTGCAGATGATATAGAGAAATATATCCTTAGTGAGATAGAAAGACGTGGAGTAGTTCTAAGGAAGTATGATAATCTGGAAGAATTTTTATTAAAGCAAGGATAGAGGAATATAGAATAAAATTTAAAATTGGGAATGTGGTAGTTATGAAATATAGAAATGCTTCAGAAATTTTGCCAGATAAATTGCTTCGCGAAATTCAGAAATACGCATCAGGAGAAGCAATCTATATTCCTCTGGTTACTGAAAGACAGAAATGGGGGGAAGGATCTGGTGCACGAAGGTATTATGAGGAACGAAACCAGAAAATATGTGAAAAGCATGAAGCTGGTGCCTCTATGGAAGAATTGGCAGGTATTTTTAATTTATCTATAGAAACTATTAGAAAGATTATATATCGGAAATAAGGCAAATGCAAAAATATTACTGTAACTTAATAAGATATAATCTTTTGAGTTTCATAGGCAATCAATAACGCACAAACCTCCGCAAGAAGTATTGTCTTGAGGAGGTTTGTTTTTTCATTGTGGATAAATCTTAAGGAGATACTAGTTCCCAAAGCTGGCCATCGCCGCCCCAGTAAGTCCACTGACAAATATTTGCCCCAGAATCTTTACTCATATTGTAAAGGTCCATACAAGAATTAAAATTTGAGCATTTGGTTAAAAATGCGTATTTATTATCAGAAACCTTTACAATTTTAAATTTTTGCATATCGCCACCCCAATAGGTCCATTGAGCGATATTTGCTCCATCAGTAGCAGCACCATTTGTTACATCAAGACAACTTTTATAATTAGAAGCACCAGTCAATATAGAGTAATAGCCATCACTGTCAGACACTAGCTTAAATTTTTGTGAATCGTATTTTCCAAGTCCCCATTGTTGAAGATTGGTACCATCAGCAGAAGAACCCTGGGTAATATCTAAGTACAATCCGCTTAAAGAGTTTTTGATGTAATAGGTACCATCTAGTTTAGGTGCACTTATGGTAGAATTAGAAACTTTCGAGCCCCAGATAGATTCATTATTTGACCCTATCAAAGAGAAAGTCATAGTGTTATTGTGAGCTGAGGATTCATTGTATTGTTTGAAGAATACTCCTTTGTAAGTAACATTGCCTATTACCATAGTACAGAAATATGAACCAGAAGTTTCTTTCCAAGTTCCAGAATAGTCGCCAGTTATGGTTCCATCAGAATTTAAGGAAACTTTAGAGGTCTTTAGCATACCAGTGTAGGCAGTAGTTGCATTTAAACCATGATTTACGAATTCATAGGTACCAACAATATCACTGCTTGAATAACCTGATGATGATATAGTACTACCTAAATATTCATATACTGCTGTTACTGGCCAGCCGTCTTCATTTAGGAATTGTTGATGAACCCTAACTTGATGACCTTCAGTACCATTGTTAAATCTTGTATGGTAAACTAAATATCTTTGACCAGAATCATCAATGAAAGCAGAGTTATGTCCACCAGACATATAGCCCTTTGAACTAAGTTCAGAGCTTGCCACAGAGCTTAAGGAAGAAAAGGAGTAGTTACCAAAGAGTTTTATACCTTTAGTAGACTTATCATCATTGGCACTTTTACAAATAGCAGAATTTCCTCTTGCATCTACATAAGGACCAGTTATATTTTTTGATCTAAATAGACGAATGTGGTACCCACTGAAATTATCAGTAGCATCAAGGCCACAATAAGATTCGTATAAGTAGTAATAACCTGAAGCTTTGTCATATACAATATAGGAACCTTCTCCAGTAGTTCCGTAGCCTCCAGAAATCTTTGTACCAAAGTATTTATCTGACACATTTGTAGTGGTTTGATAAGTGTAAGAATAATCTCTTAAGCCTGTAGACTTGTTCAATTTTAGCATAAAGATTCCGCCAAACCATGAACCATAGGACATCCATAGATCTCCGTTCTTATCATACAACAAGCAAGGGTCAATGGCGTTAGGACCATATGATGAATTCCAAGCTCCATTAGATAGGTATTTGCTATCTACAGTTGTTTTCCCTGTAACAGTCTTGTAGTCTGTCTCACTAGCCTGTGAAGAATTAACAAAACCTGAATACACTATTGTTCCTGCATAGGTATATGGACCTTCTATATTGCTAGCTGTTGCAAGAGCAATAGAAGAGTAGAACTTGTCCCCGTTAACGCTCATGTACATACACCATTTTTTCATAGTTGGATTGTAGATAACATCAGGAGCCCAAAGGTTTCCATTGATATCATAAGTACTGCTTCCGTGTGAAGCCCATTTGCCTCCAATAGAAAATACTTTTGCATAGTCCGTATTTGTTTGAAAGTAACTCCAAGATGTTAGGTTTGATGAAACAGCATTTGTTCTATGTGTTCCAAAGAGATAATACTTGCCATTTGCTTTGACAATTGATGGATCATGAA